>NZ_JBEOPS010000005.1:0-269801 GCF_040310305.1 Pseudomonas sp. HY13-MNA-CIBAN-0226 | reverse complement strand
AACTGCGTAACTCATTGTTTACCAAGGAGTTTTCCGTTTCGACTGCGCCGGAAGTGGGGCGAATTATAGACACCTGAAATCTGCCGTCAAGCACTGATTACGCTTTTCTATCAGAGGATCGAATTTGCTGCATAGAGATAGACGTATCACCACCGAATGCGCAGTATATTGCCCAGATATGGAATTACTCTCGCTTCCTGCCTTGGACGATGCCGCGAAATGAACAACCAGCCCCGCACTCTCTCCTCGACCCTGTTCTCGGTTGGCCTGCTATTAATAGCCATGGCATCGATCCAGTCTGGCGCATCACTGGCCAAAAGCATGTTCCCATTAATAGGCGCTCAAGGAACCACGACCCTGCGCCTGATCTTCGCCAGCGTAATCATGCTGCTGATACTGCGGCCCTGGCGCGCCAAGCTCACCGCCAAATCCCTGCGCACTGTAATCATCTACGGCATGGCGCTGGGCGGCATGAACTTCCTCTTCTATATGTCTCTGCAAACGGTTCCCCTGGGGATCGCGGTCGCCCTGGAGTTCACCGGCCCCTTGGCCGTAGCGATCTATGCCTCGCGCCGAGCCATCGACTTCCTGTGGATTGCTTTAGCTGCGGTAGGCCTGCTCCTGCTGATTCCTACCGGCGGCGCCAGTACCGGGATCGATCTCGTCGGTGCCGGTTATGCACTCGGTGCCGGCGTGTGCTGGGCGCTGTACATTCTGTTCGGGCAGAAAGCCGGCGCAGACAACGGCGTCCAGACAGCCGCCTTGGGCGTAATGATCGCAGCGCTGTTCGTCGCACCCATAGGGATCGTGCATGCAGGTGCGGCCTTGCTTACCCCCTCGCTGATTCCCGTGGCCATCGGCGTTGCCATCCTGTCCACTGCCCTGCCTTATACGCTGGAAATGGTCGCCCTCACGCGCATGCCTGCCCGCACCTTCGGTACGCTGATGAGTATCGAACCCGCTTTCGGCGCACTGTCTGGCTTACTGTTTCTGCAGGAATACCTTTCGTTGTCACAGTGGATGGCCATCATGTGCATTATCCTGGCATCCGTCGGAGCGACCCTGACCATGGGCAGCAATGCAAAGCCCGCGGTCGCGGTAGACTGATGAAGGATTTTACGAGGGTCTGGTATTTGACGACCAATTAGGCCATGTTTAACGCCCTGCCCGGCCCGACGACCCGGTGCCAGGCAGGAATGTTCAAGATCTGGATATCAAAACGCTTCAAACGAAAGCGAATGCAGTCAGACCCGGGCATCAGACCCGGGGACGCTATAGGGATAGTAATGAAACGAATTTTGATACTGATCGCGGTACTCGCAATTGCGGGTTGTGCGGCAACCTCCAAAACCCAGGTCAAGCACGGCAAGAAAGGGCTGCACATCAACTGTTCCGGTCTGTCGTCCTCTTGGGACAAGTGCTACACCAAGGCTGTCGACTCGTGTGCACCCAAAGGTTACAAGGTCATTGCCAAGTCGGGGGACTCAGTAGAAGAGCCAGGCGATTACCCGTTCGGCCTCAATCCAGCCGGCTACACCAGCCGCAGCATGATCGTCATTTGCAAGTAAGCGCACGTCAGGTTCGCGGCTCTGCTATTTGCTTGCGGATTTCGTCGTAGCTGGACTTCAGCACCGTGCGCTGGACGTCCGGTGTCGCCAACATCCGCGCCACTACCAGTGCGCCAACGCACTGCGACAGGATGGCCCAGGCGAGGCTTTCGCTGCCCAGTGTCAGCGCCCAGTTTTGTTGAAGCCGACAGATCCAGTCTTGCGCCAGCTGACGGACCGCATCGTCCGAACGGGCAATCTCGGCGCCCAGGGCGGGCAAAGCGCAACCGTTCTGCGCACTCTCGACGTGCGCCATGCTGAGGTATTGCCGCAGACAGCGATCCAGCTTCTGCAAGTCCTGATCCCCTTCCAGCCGGCACAGGCTTTGCCCCAGCTCGCGCTCCACAATCGCAGCGAACAGTTCATCCTTGGACGAGAAGTGGCTATAAAAAGCCCCTCCGCTCAAACCGATCGCCTTCATCAGGCCATCCACCCCCACGGTAGAGAACCCGGACTGCTTCGCCGATACGGCGCTGCTCTGCAAGAGCCTTTCTCTGGTTTCCAGCTTGTGGTTGGCCGAATAACGCATCGCCTTGCCCTCAGAAGTAATCACCTTGACGCTAGTCGGATCGTAGCATAACGTTCGTTTAGTTAACGATCGTTTACTAAAGGGTTTGCCATGAATAACAAGAAGGTCGTACTCGTTGTTGGCGCCGGTGATGCTACAGGTGGCGCGATTGCCAAACGCTTTGCGCAGGAAGGCTTCATCGCCTGTGTCACCCGACGCAGCGCCGATAAACTCCAGCCCCTGGTCGATGCCATCAAGGCTTCCGGTGCACAGGCCCATGGTTTTTCCTGCGATGCGCGCAAGGAAGAGGAGGTCGTGGCGCTGATCGAGCAGATCGAAAGCCAGATCGGCCCCATCGAAGCCTTCGTTTTCAATATCGGCGCCAACGTTCCTTGCAGCATCCTTGAAGAGACCGCGCGCAAATACTTCAAGATTTGGGAGATGGCCTGTTTCTCAGGTTTTCTCAACGGGCGCGAAGTGGCCAAGCGCATGGCCCAACGGCAGCGCGGAACGATTCTGTTCACCGGCGCGACCGCCGGGCTGCGCGGTGCAGCAGGCTTTGCAGCTTTTGCCGGGGCCAAACACGGGATCCGCGCCTTGGCCCAGAGCATGGCCCGGGAACTGGGGCCGATGAATATTCACGTGGCCCACGTGGTGGTCGACGGCGCAATCGATACCGATTTCATCCGCGAAAACTTCCCCGAGAAATACGCCACCAAAGACCAGGACGGCATCCTTAACCCCGAGCACATTGCCGACAATTACTGGTACCTGCACAGTCAGCCCCGTGATGCCTGGACCTTCGAGCTCGATCTACGTCCCTGGAACGAACGCTGGTAAACCCTTCCCTACAATTAAGCAGAGCACTTCGATCATGACTAAAACCGTGGAGTTCTTTTTCGACCTCGGCAGCCCGGCCACCTACCTTGCCTCTACGCAACTGCCGCGGATATGCCAGCAGACCGACAGCCAGCTGATCTACGTTCCGATGCTGCTGGGGGGTGTATTCAAAGCGACGGGCAACGCTTCGCCGGTAACCATTGCCGCCAAGGGCCGGTACATGTTCCAGGACCTGGCTCGATATGCGAAACGCTACGGCGTGCCACTCAAGTTCAACCCGCACTTTCCCATCAATACCCTGATGTTGATGCGCGCGGTGACCGGCATGCAGCTACGCCATCCCGAGCGGTTCGAGGTATTCATCGACTGCCTGTTCCGGGCGCTGTGGGTTGAGGGTCGCAACATGGATGATCCGCAAACGGTTGCCGCAGTGCTGACGGAACACGGATTTGATCCAGCTGAAACGCTGGCACTGACCGCAGACGAGCAAGTGAAGACGGCGCTCAAGGACAACACTGAGCGAGCGGTACAACGAGGGGTGTTTGGTGCACCGAGCATGTTCGTGGGTGATCAGCTGTTCTTCGGCCAGGACCGACTGGACTTCGTGGTTGAAGCCCTGAGCTGAATACAGGCGCCGCCATCGGCGCCTGATATTGCGATAATCAGATGGCAGCTGTCCGTGTGTTCAACCACTCAAGCGCAGCGCCATCGAGCAGCGGAGCGAGGCGCTCACGCACTTGGGCGTGATAAGCGTTGAACCACTGTTTTTCGTCCTCCGTCAGCAGCGCTGGCACCAGGCAGCGGGTATCGATCGGGCACAGCGTAAGCGTTTCAAATTTGAGGAATTCACCAAACTCGCTCTTGCCCGCTTCGCGATTCAGTACCAGGTTTTCGATTCGAACACCCCAGCGGCCAGGACGGTAGGTACCCGGTTCGATGGAGGTAATCATGCCCGGCTGCATGGCGGTTTGCGGTGCGGCAGCGGCTTGGTAGGCAATCACCTGCGGACCTTCATGCACGTTCAGGAAATACCCTACGCCGTGACCCGTACCGTGGCCATAATCGACGCTTTCGGCCCAGATCGGCGCGCGTGCAATGGCGTCCAGCAGCGGTGAAAGAATACCTTTGGGAAACTGCGCCCGGGACAAGGCGATGACGCCCTTGAGCACTCGTGTGCAATCACGCTTCTGCTCCTCGGTAGGGGTACCGACTGGAACCATCCGCGTAATATCGGTGGTGCCGCCCAGGTACTGGCCACCGGAGTCGATCAACAACAGGCCATCGCCCTCTATCACCGCGTGCGCTTCTTCGGTGGCGTGGTAGTGCGGCATCGCGCCGTTGGCGTTGAAGGCGGCGATGGTGTTGAAACTCAGCGACACATAACCCGGACGACGCATGCGTGCTGCCGTCAGGTGTTCGTCGATGGTCAGTTCGGTGATGCGCTCACGACCCCATGCCGACTCCAGCCAGGCGAAGAACTCGCACAGCGCCGCACCGTCCTGCTCCATGGCCAGGCGGATATGCTCGGCGTCCGCCAGGCTTTTCTGCGATTTGGCCAGGGTGGTCGGGTTCAGGCCCTCGACCAGTTTCACGCCGCTATCCAAATTGCCCAGCAGCCCGGCGGTGACCCGTGCCGGATCGATTTGCAGGCTCGCGCCGGCCGGTAACGCGCGCAAAGCGTCAGCCACTTCGCTGTAATCACGCAGCGTCACGCCGTCCTGTTCAAGGGTGGCGCGCAACTCGGCGCTGACCTTGCTCATGGCCACGAACAAGGTAGCCTGGTCCTGCCCGATCAAGGCGAAGGAAACAAACACCGGATTGAAAGACACGTCGCCGCCACGCAGGTTGAACAACCAGGCAATGTCATCGAGAGTGGCGATGAAATGCCAGTCAGCTCCACGCGCCTTCATTACCTCGCGCAGCTTGCCGAGTTTTTCGGTGCGGCTGACCGTCGCCTGGGGTGGCAGGTGCTGATAGATCGGCTCGTTGGGCAAGGTCGGGCGATCGCTCCAGACTTCGCTCAACAAGTCGATGTCCGTGCGCAAGCGAGCACCGCGCTCCTCGAGCTTACCACCCAGGGTGCGCGCCGAGGCCACTGCCATCACCGCACCGTCAACTGCCACCACACCACCTTCGGGGGTTTGCTCAGCAAGCCAGTCCAGCGGCCCAGGCTGGCCCGGTTGCAGCTTGACCAGTTCAATGCCACTGCCCTCAAGCTCCTTGGTCGCCTGCTCCCAATAACGGCTGTCGGCCCAGACTCCAGCGAAGTCCGGTGTGACGATCAGCGTGCCGACGGAACCATGAAAGCCCGACAGCCACTGACGCCCTTGCCAGTAACCCGGCAGGTATTCCGACAAATGCGGGTCTGCTGACGGCACCAGCAGCGCATGAATGCCCTCCCGGCTCATCAGCTCGCGGGTTTGCGCCAGGCGCTGGGGCACTGACCCATTGATCGAAGGCTGCGTACTCATCATGTCTCCTGCTAATCACGTATTCATTATTGTTGAAGCGCTGAGGTGCATGGGCGCTTTAAGACCTATTGCCAGAATGCCGGAGCATTGGTGCAGGCCGCTTTTATCAGGTCTGCCGCCTGGTCAATGTCCTGCGCGGTGGTGAACCGTCCAAGACTCAAGCGGATGGTGCGACTTGCCGAGTGGGTGTCATGCCCCAGGGCGAGCAGCACGTGAGAGGGGGCGTTACTCGCGGAATTGCAGGCCGACGTCGCGGAAAACGCGATCGAATGGCTCAACGCCGCGGAATTGAATTCACCCTCGGCAAACGTCAGGCTCAGGGTGTGGGGAATGCGTTGCGACGGGCTACCGTTGAGACGAACGCCGGGAATGCTTGAAAGTTGTTCGAGCAGGCGTTCGCGCAGACCGGCAACGATGACTTTTTCATCCTCGAACAGCTGCGCCGCCAACTCGAATGCCACACCCATGGCCGCAATCTGATGGGTAGCCAACGTACCCGAGCGCAAGCCGCCCTCGTGCCCGCCACCGTGAATCTGCGCGTGCAGGCGTTGTTGCGCACGGGGACCCACGTACAACGCACCGATACCTTTAGGGCCGTAGATTTTGTGGGCGGAAAACGACATCAAGTCCACCGGCAATTGCGCCAGGTCGATGACGACCTTGCCGGCGCCCTGCGCCGCGTCGACGTGGAACAAAGCATGACGCGCACGCACGATGTCGCCGATGGCAGCGATATCGTTGACCGTACCCAGTTCGTTATTGACCAGCATCAGCGAGACCAGGAAGGTGTCCTCACGCATGGCTTCGCTGACCGCCTGCGCGGTAATCAGGCCATCGGCATCAGGCACCAGGTAAGTGACCGCGACCCCGGCATCCTGCAATTGCCTGGCCGTGTCGAGTATCGCCTTGTGCTCGATCTGACTGGTAATGACATGGCCGCCAGCGACGCCTCGCGCCTGGGCCACGCCCTTGAGCGCGAGGTTATTCGATTCGGTGGCGCCGGAAGTCCAGACGATCTGATCGGCCTCGGCACCCACCAGATTGGCGACCTGCCTGCGGGCATGTTCTACGGTTTGCCGGGCTTGTTGCCCGAACGCATGGGAGCTGGACGCGGGGTTACCGAAGTTTCCGGTGAAACCCAGGCACTCGACCATGACCTTAATGACCCGCTCATCCACCGGAGTGGTGGCGGCGTAGTCGAAATACAACGGGCGTTTATTCATATAAGACTCGCAGAGCAGGTTCCGGGATCAGGAATCTCGTTGCTGGAACGGCAAAGCGCAGCCTCGTGAGCTGCGCCGACATCCCAGAACGTTAGAAATACCCGATCAGAGGCCGTTAAAGAAGAACAACTTCATTTAAAAGTGCGTAGGAACGCTCCTGAAGTCGAGCTTAACAGGCATCGGCCAACCGGTTGAAGCAATGCATCAGCCGATGCTCTCCCGCAGCAGCGGATAAAGCGATATCACCAGCAGTGCGGCCATGCCCCAGTTGAACACGCGCAACCAGCGGTGATCCTTCAACACATTGCGCAGCAGCGTGCCGCAGGCCGCCCAGACGCCGACGCTGGGCAGATTGATCACGGCAAAGACGGCGGCAATCACGATCACATTGGTGAAGTAGCCCTGCATCGGTGTGTAGGTACTGATGGCGCCAATGGCCATGATCCAGGCCTTGGGGTTCACCCACTGAAACGCCGCCGCACCCAGGTAGCTGATCGGCTTGCCCTTGCCGTCCTCGCTGTCTGACACCGGTCCGGAATGGGCGATCTTCCACGCCAGATACAACAGATAGGCGGCGCCTGCATAACGCAACACGGTGTAAAGCAACGGATAGGTTTGAAACACCGCGCCCAGGCCGAAACCCACCGCCACCACCAATACGAAGAAGCCGCAGGTGATGCCCAGCATATGCGGGATGGTGCGGTTAAAGCCGAAGTTCACGCCAGATGCCAGCAACATGGTGTTGTTCGGGCCAGGAGTAATCGAGGTGACCAGCGCAAACAGCGCAAAGCCCATCAGCAGATCGAGAGAGAGCGTCATCGGTTGCAGTCCGTCAGGGTCGGTCAGGTATCGACCCTATCGCAAGGGTTGCCTGAAGCCCATGGACAGTTAGGTAAAACTTCGAGCGGTACAGTCGTTCAGCTTGGGCGACCGTGCAGTTGGACAGTACGTTCGGCGTTCATTTCGCCCTGTTTGTCGAAGCTGAAGGCTTTCTGCGGCTTGCCGAGCAATTCGGCTTTTTTCGCGTGGTACTCGTCAAATGACAGGCTGCGACGATTCAGATCTTCCAGGGCCAATTGGCGGCTTTCTTGCGGAGTGTAAGGGCGTAACTCCGGGGAAACGTGGCTTGCACATCCAGCGAGTACGGAGACAGCGAGCAGTAGCAAAACGGCGATGGGAGATTTCATGGCGTGGCGTCCTGGCATCTGGGTTCGGGGCAATGAACACAGGCTACTCGCGCCCCTCGCCGGGCAGAAATCAACGCTCTCGATAGTGGGTATCAAGCTTTCAGCCTCCCTACCGCAAGCACCTAGGAGGCAAATCTCTATTATTCTATATAGATCTATAAATATCTTTTAATGTTCTTTTGAGGAATAAGAGCAAACCTTTATAACAACTCCATCGCGTCGGCATCACTGTTGCTCCTGCAACTGTTGGCCGGGCAACAGCGAATCAACAATCAGCACCCGCAAGCGACAGTGGCAAGCGCCAGGCGGGGCGCAGCCCCCATGAAACAAGGCCTTCAGGGGTTGGTATAGCTCTTGCTCAACTCAGTGACTACTCACTGCTCCCCGAGCAACTGTTTAAAAGGAACTGATCATGTCGCGCCCATTGAAAGTCGTTGCCGTCTCCGGTGGTACCTGGCGTCCATCCCGTACCCTGGTACTGACTCAATCGCTGTTGGCCGAGCTGTCCGAACACTTGGTGATCGAAAGCAAAGTGATCGAGCTGGGCGACATTGCCCGGCCCTTGGGTGCGGCGCTGTCCCGCCAGGAACTGGGGCCGCAGGTCGAAGCCGAGTTGCAGGCGATCGAGAACGCCGAGCTGTTGATCGTTGCCGCACCGGTGTTTCGCGGCTCCTATCCCGGCCTGCTCAAGCACCTGTTCGACCTGATTGACCTCAATGCGCTGATCGATACGCCGGTGCTGCTGGCTGCCACCGGCGGCAGCGAACGGCACGCCCTGGTACTCGATCATCAACTGCGCCCGCTGTTCAGTTTCTTCCAGGCCCTGACGTTGCCGATTGGCGTCTACGCCACCGAAGCCGATTTCTCAAACTACCAAATAACCAGTGAGCCCTTGAAGGCCCGCATTCGTCTTGCTGCAGAACGCGCCGCACCGCTGTTCGGCGCGCACCCCAAAAATCTGCTGAAAATCGCTTAAGGATCTCTTCATGGATGTTTTCTGGTTCCTGCCCACCCACGGCGACGGCCACTACCTGGGCACCACCCAGGGCGCTCGCCCGGTGACCCTCAACTATCTGAAGCAAGTGGCCCAGGCCGCTGACAGCCTTGGCTACCACGGCGTGCTGATTCCCACCGGGCGCTCCTGCGAAGATTCGTGGGTGATTGCCTCGGCACTGGTGCCGCTGACCGAACGTCTGCGTTACCTGGTCGCCATCCGGCCGGGCATCATCTCGCCGACCGTATCGGCACGCATGGCTGCCACCCTGGATCGCCTGTCCGGAGGGCGCCTGCTGATCAACGTGGTCACCGGTGGCGACCCGGATGAAAACCGCGGCGACGGCAGTTTCCTTGATCACAGCGAACGCTATGAGGTGACCGACGAGTTCCTGAAAATCTGGCGCCGAGTTCTGCAAGGTGAATCGGTTGATTTCGAAGGCAAACACTTGCGGGTGCAGAACGCCAAGGCGCTGTATCCACCGGTGCAGAAACCCTACCCACCGCTGTACTTCGGTGGTTCTTCGCAGGCTGCCCACGATCTCGCGGCCGAACAGGTCGACGTCTACCTGACCTGGGGCGAACCGCCCGCCGCCGTGGCGCAAAAACTCGCCGATGTGCGTGAGCGCGCTGCGCGCCAAGGGCGCACGGTCAAGTTCGGAATTCGCTTGCATGTCATCGTGCGCGAGACGGCTGAGGAGGCCTGGAAAGCCGCCGACAAATTGATCGAACACATAAGCGACGAAACCATCCAGGCGGCCCAGAAATCCTTCTCGCGCTTTGATTCGGAAGGCCAGCGACGCATGGCCGCATTGCATGACGGGCGTCGCGACAACTTGGAGATTTCACCCAACTTGTGGGCCGGTGTCGGCCTGGTACGTGGCGGTGCCGGTACTGCACTGGTGGGGGATCCGCAGCAGGTTGCCGCGCGGATCAAGGAGTACGCAGACCTGGGCATCGAGAGCTTCATTTTCTCCGGCTACCCGCACCTCGAAGAAGCCTACCGCTTTGCCGAACTGGTGTTCCCGCTGCTGCCTGAGCCCTACGCCAGCCTGGCCGGGCGTGGCGTGACCAACCTTACCGGACCGTTTGGCGAAATGATTGCCAACGATGTGCTACCCGGCAAAGCCACGGCTTAAAGGGTGCTCCCAGTGGGAGTGAGTCTGCTCGCTACCACCGGTGGATGTGCGTCGAATTTCCTGAGGAACCCCCGTGACTGCCAAGCCACAAAGCGCCTTGATATCCCCGCTGCAGACCGCCCGGCAACTGGCCGCGCAGTTTGCCCTCACCGCTGTCGAGCGCGATGAACGCGGCGGTACGCCCAAAGCCGAACGTGATGCTTTGCGTGAAAGCGGCCTGCTCGCCTTGAGCATCCCCACCGAATACGGGGGCCTGGGCGCGCGCTGGAGTGAAATCCTGGCCATCGTGCGCGAGTTCGCCAAGGTCGACAGCTCGATCGCCCATGTCTTCGGCTTCCATCACCTGATGCTCGCCACTGTGCGCCTGTTTGCCAGGCCCGAACAATGGCAACCCTGGTTTGAGCAGACCGCGCGCAAGAACTGGTTTTGGGGCAATGCCTTGAACCCCCTGGACACCCGCACCGTAGTACGCAAGCTGGATGGCTGGCGCGAGTTCTCCGGCAAGAAAAGCTTCTGTTCCGGCGCCAGCGATTCGCAAATGCTGATTGCCTCGGCGGTGGATGAAACGGCCGGTGGCAAGCTGTTGATCGCGGCGATCCCCAGCAGTCGCAGCGGCATCACCCTGCACAACGACTGGAACAACATGGGCCAGCGCCAGACCGACAGCGGCAGTGCCACCTTCGAACGGGTGCGGGTGGAGGAATCGGAACTGCTGCTCGACCCAGGCCCGTTGAGCACGCCATTCGCGTGCCTGCGCCCACTGATCGCCCAACTGACCTTTACCCACATGTTTCTCGGTATCGCCGAAGGCGCCTTCGATGAGGCACGGGCATACACCCTTACCGAAGCCCGGCCCTGGCATAAATCCAACACCCGGGAGGTCAGCCAGGACCCTTATGTGCTGGGTCATTACGGCGAATTCTGGGTGGCGCTCGAAGGCGTTCGATTGCTCGTGGAGCGCGCCGCCGACCTGCTCGACAAGGCCTGGGCAAAGGGCCCGAAACTCAGCGCCGAAGAACGCGGGCACTTGGCGATTGCCATCGCTACCGCGAAGGTTGCCGCTACCCGCAGCGGCCTGGACCTGTGCACGCACCTCTTCGAGGTGACCGGCGCGCGCTCAACCCACGCCTCGCTCAGGCTGGACCGTCACTGGCGCAACCTGCGCACGCAAACCCTGCACGATCCGGTGGATTACAAACTCCATGAGCTGGGTGACTGGGCGCTGAACCAGTGCCTGCCGATTCCGACTTTCTATTCCTAGCCTGCCATTCATGGAGCGAACCCCATGCAACTGCTGACCTTACCGCCCTCGCCCGCGTTGGCCACGTCAATCCGAGCCACCGCCCAGGTGTTCGAAGACCCGAAATCCCAAGCCCTGCTTGCGCATTTGCAGCAGGTGGCGCCGAGTGAGGCCAGCGTGCTGATCATCGGCGAAACCGGCACCGGCAAGGAGCTGGTAGCGCGACACATTCATAACCTCAGCGCGCGGCGCAATCGCCCTTTCGTCGCCGTGAACTGCGGCGCCTTCTCCGAATCCCTGGTCGAGGCGGAGCTGTTCGGGCATGAGAAAGGTGCTTTTACCGGCGCTCTCAGTGCCAAGGCCGGCTGGTTCGAAGAGGCGAATGGCGGCACCTTGTTCCTCGATGAAATCGGCGACCTGCCGATGGCGATCCAGGTCAAGTTACTGCGAGTGTTGCAGGAGCGCGAAGTCGTGCGCCTGGGCTCGCGCAAGAGCATTCCGATCGATGTACGGGTGCTCGCCGCCACCAACGTGCAGTTGGAGAAAGCCATCAACGCGGGGCACTTTCGCGAGGACCTGTATTACCGCCTCGACGTGGTCAGCCTGGAACTGAGCCCGCTGCGCGATCGACCCGGCGACATCCTGCCGCTGACCCGGCACTTCGTTGATGCCTACAGCCAGCGCCTGGGCTACGGCACTATCACGATCAGCAAAGAGGCTGAACTGAAACTGCGCAGCTACAGTTGGCCAGGCAATATTCGTGAACTGGAAAACGTCATTCACCACACCTTGCTGATCTGCCGCAACGGCGTCATCGAACGCGATGACCTGCGCCTGTCGAACATGCGCATCGAACGTCAGGACGACCAGGGCGGCAGCTTCCACGACTCCCCGGAAGCCCTGCTCGAGCGGGCATTTGAAAAACTCTTCGAGGAACAGGCCGGAGCGCTGCATGAAAAGGTCGAGGATGCATTGCTGCGCGCAGCCTATCGCTTCAGTCATTACAACCAGGTGCACACCGCCGCACTGCTGGGGCTGAGCCGCAATGTGACGCGCACCCGACTGATCAAGATCGGTGAACTGGCGGTGAACAAACGCCGGCCTGCGGAAAACCTCCAGGGTGAGCGCTTGATGCAGCTGTCTATCTAGCCCACCAGATGGCAGTGCAGCGCGTTGTCATGGCTACGTTCCAGGCTGTGCAACACCTGGAACGAGCCGAAGGTTACGGTCTTCGCCTGATGGGCACGAATCAATTGCCAGAAATCCTGCTCGCCACTTTCAAACTGCTGGAACGCCGCTTCCCCTGCTTCGCGCGTCTGCCATTGCAGATAGTTGAGCACCCGCCGGCCATCGTCGCTGGCCTGGATACTGGCACTGAGGAAACCCGCGTGGTCCTGAGCCAGGCGTTCGGTTTGCATCGATAGCGCCGACACCAGTGCCGGTTGCTGATGAGGTTCGATCTCGAACTCGATCAGTTGGGTAAAGCTGCGATTTTTCTCTGGCGCCTGCATGAAAAAGTCCCCGTCTGTGTATGCCGGACATTGCGATCCGAAGGCTTGCAGGGTAAAACCTCTAGTTAAGTCAAGGTCAAGAGGGATTTTTCAAATGATGACCCCGGAACCCCTGCAGCGGGAGCTCACGGTCGGCCAGGTTGCCGCCCGCAGCGGCGTGGCAGTCACCGCGCTGCATTTCTATGAAACCAAGGGCCTGATCAAGAGCAATCGCAACCAGGGCAACCAGCGCCGCTATCCGCGGGAAGTGTTGCGCCGGGTGGCGTTGATCAAGGTGGCACAACGCCTGGGCATTCCGTTGGCAGAGATTGGTAAGGCGCTGCAATCGCTGCCCGATAACCGCGCACCGACCGCCGCCGACTGGAGGGTGTTGTCGGCGCAGTGGAGCCGGGATCTGGATGAGCGGATCAACCAGCTGACGTTGCTGCGCGACCGGTTGAATGGATGTATTGGTTGCGGATGCCTGTCGATGGAGGCCTGTCCGTTGCGCAATTTTGGTGATGTTTTGGGGGACCGTGGGCCTGGGGCGCATTTGCTGGAGGAGGACTGAGTGCTGGCGAAGGGTAAAGCAGGTCAAAAGATCGCAGCCTTCGGCAGCTCCTACTATATTTGTGGGGCATTCTCATTGCATAAAACCTGGGAGGACCGCCATGAGCGTCAAACCCATTCCAGAGGGCTATCACAGCATTACGCCGTATCTGGGTATTCAAAAAGCTGCCGAAGCCATCGAGTTCTACAAAAAAGCCTTCGGTGCCGTCGAAGTGATGCGCCTGGCGATGCCCGATGGTGGAATCGGTCACGCCGAATTGCGCATAGGCGATTGCCCGATCATGTTGGGCACCCCCTGTGATCAAGGGCCATTGAGCAATCCTGATGAGTCCCCTTGCGTGGGATTGCATCTGTACGTCAATGATGTGGATGCCTCGTATAAACAGGCGATTGCTGCTGGTGGCATTGTCGTGTCCGAGGTCAAGGATCAGTTCTATGGTGATCGGTCCGGCACGCTCAAAGACCCCTACGGACACATGTGGTTTCTGGCCACGCGCAAGGAAGATCTGACCCAGGAGCAAATCGAGCAGCGCGCGCAGGAAATGTTCCAGCAGGGCTGACTTCCCGCTCCGCCTCCACCGTTACCTCGACGCTGCAGGCGGATTAACGACGCTCGAAACATTTTCTTGCATATGCGGATTCGGGATTCTTGATTCTCATTCGTCTTATATAGATGCAGTCTGCTCGCGTAGGCAAAAGCCACGAGCGACTTTTCATCGACCCAACGCTGGGAAGCCTGCAGCCAAGGTCCTCTCATCGCTATAAGACTTACATCATGTCGAAGAAATCCCGTTCCAAAATCTGGTTTCTGGTGCACAGCTGGCTGGCGCTGCCGATCTGGTTTTTTGTACTGATCGTCTGCGTGACCGGCACACTTGCCGTGGTCAGCCAGGAGATCGTCTGGCTGGCCAATCCGCAAATGCGCGCCAGCCAGCCTTCCGATGATGCCCCGATGCTCAACTACGACCAGATCGTCGCCGCGATCAAAAAGGCCGAGCCGAACACCCTGGTCGAAAGCATCAGCCGTCCCGATGAGTCGCACTTTGCCCTCGACGTCGAGGTCAGCTACCCGGACGGGCGTTCGGTGACGGTCTACGTCAACCCTTATACCGGGGTGATACAGGGCACGGCACCGCAATTCAATTTCCAGGCCTTCACCCGCGCACTGCATGGCTGGTGGCTGGTGCCGTTCACCAACGGTTACAGCTGGGGCTGGTACCTGGTGTCGTTCCTGAGTCTGCCGATGCTGGCGTCCCTGGTCACCGGGCTGGTGGTGTACAAGAAATTCTGGAAAGGCTTCCTCAAGCCGACCCTGCGCATTCGTCACGGTGCACGAATCTTCTGGGGCGACTTTCACCGTCTCAGCGGCATCTGGTCGATCTGGTTTATCGCGGTAATTTCCGTGACCAGCACCTGGTTCCTGATCGAGGCATTCATGTTCGATAACCAGGTGACGATTTCCACTGCCCCGGTGGCCCTGGTAGTGCCTCGAGAGAGCGTGCCGGTGAGTACCGATGGTTCGCCTGCGCCGATGATCAGCCTGCAGAATGCGATTACCGAGGCCAAGGAGCGTATTCCCGGGCTGGAGGACAGCTTTGTCAGCATGCCCGCCAATGCCTACAGCTACCTGACGGTAGGCGGACGCAGCTGGTACCCGCTGATGTTCCAGACCGCCGATATCAATCCCTACACCGGTGAAATCGCCTCCACTCGCCTGCTCTCGGATCGCTCCGGGCTGGAGCTGGTAACCGAATCCATGCGTCCCCTGCACACCGGCGACTTTGGCGGCCTGTGGATCAAGCTGATCTGGTTCTTCTTCGGCTTGCTGCTGAGCATGATGGTCCTCAGTGGCCTGCTGATCTGGACCAAACGCACCGTCCTGGCCACGGCCAACGCCCTGAAGCGGGAAAACAAACGTGCCCGAGTGCCAACTGCCCCTCGCCACGAAACCACGGAGGTGAGCCAATGAGCCTGCTCGTTGCGGATAAACCTTCTTCGAAACTGAGCCGTTTCTGGCACAAGTGGCGCTTCCACATCAATGTCCTGCTGTTGCTGGTACCGCTGGGTTTCATGCCCAAGTACTTCGCCGATGCCGCGCTGTTCCGGGGTGATACCGGTTTGGGTGAACGCGAAGCCGGAGAAGTGCAGGTCGGCCCCTGGAGCCTGCGCCTGGCTGAACTGCGCAACGAAGCGCCGCGACTGGATGGGCCCGCCGGCTACATGAAGAGCTTCAACGCCGCGCTATGCGACAGCTGCCGCGACCAGGTCAAGGCCACCTACCTGCGCATCGGCAAGCCCCGCAGCCTGCGCGCCGCCGGGGTGATTTTCTTTGGCACGCCTTACCGCATGGGCGCCATGTTGCCAATCCCGGAAAAGACCAAGGCCGATGCCGAACTGTGGATCACCATGGAGGGCTGGGACGGTGCCATGCACCAAGCTTCCATGCCCCTGAGCCAGGCATCCCCCGCCACCATCGAGTGGCTGAACAAACAAGGAGGCAAACCATGACTTTGCGTCATCTGCTTAACCTGGTGCTGGTGCTCTGCGCCGGATTCAGCACCAGCGCCCTGGCCCATAACCCGATGTGCGAATGCAAGGCCGTCGACGCCGAACAGATCGAATGTACCGGGGGCTTTTCCGATGGCAGCGGTGCCCCGGGTGTGACCCTGGATGTGATCGGCTACGACGAAACCATTCTGGTGCCCGGCAAGCTCGGCGCCGACTCGAAGATGACTTTCAAGAAACCCGCCGCCGAGTTCTATGTGCTGTTCGATGCGGGCCCGGGCCATGTGGTGGAAATAGACCAGGCGGACATCCAGACCCCATGAGCACTCCCACAAACCAGATAGTCCGCCCGGCCGGAGCCGGCCACGAAACGCTGTACGTATTGCTCTTGTGCCTGATGATCCTGGCCGTGGCCGCCTCGGTCGTGGCCTGGCGCCATGAGGCCCAGGAGGTCAGCACCGTAGCCAGTCATCAACTGGATGCGCGCCGCGACCTGAGCGCTTCCGAACAGGGCATCTACGCCGACCTGCGGGTCACGCTCGACGAGATCCACTTGTTGCGCCAGGAGCAGCAGGCATTGCCAACGCCGGCGCTGCTGGCTGACGAAGGCTTCGCGCCATTTGCCCAGGACGCCAGCTCGGTCAGTCGTGGCAGCCATGCCTGGGAGTTGCTGCAGGACCAGGCTTATTTCGGCCAGAGCCAGTCTCCCGACGTGGCCGGCTCTTTCCTGATGCGCCTCACCGCGGGTGACGATGAGCCGGACATCTGGCTGCATCGCGGCAAAGCCCTCAAGGCGCCAGCCGATCTTGCCGACTCCGCGCTCGAAAGCGCCGGCTGGCAGCAGATCGTCGCGCAATTCGATGCCGGCGTCACTCGCCAGCAGCGGCACTGACCCCTCGCCTTTACCCGAGAGAAACCGCTTTCCCATGCCTATTTCATCTCAACGTTTCATGCCCGCCCTGCTGGCTGGCCTGCTTGCCTGCCTGCTGGTCCCCCTGGCCAGTGCTGAGGAGGCCAAGCGCCTGCGCATCGGTATCACCCTGCATCCGTACTACAGCTACGTGGCAAATATCGTCGGCGACAAGGCCGAAGTGGTGCCTTTGATTCCCGCCGGTTTCAACCCGCATGCCTACGAGCCACGCGCAGAAGACATCAGGCGCATCAGCGGACTGGACGTGGTTGTGCTCAACGGGGTTGGGCATGACGATTTCGCCGACCGCATGATCGCCGCCAGCGAAACGCCCAACGTGGCGGTGATCGAAGCCAACCAAAACGTGCCGCTGCTGGCCGCTACCGGCGTGGCTGCCCGTGGGGCCGGCAAGGTCGTCAACCCGCATACCTTCCTGTCGGTCAGCGCCTCGATTGCCCAGGTCAACAACATTGCCCGGGAGCTGGGAAAACTTGATCCGGCGAACGCCAAGACCTACACCCGGAACGCCCGAGCCTACGGCAAACGGCTGCGGCAGATGCGCGCCGACGCCCTGGCGAAACTCACCGAAGCGCCCAATGCAGAGCTGCGCGTAGCCACCGTGCATGCCGCCTACGACTACCTGCTGCGCGAGTTCGGCCTGGAAGTGACGGCCGTGGTCGAGCCTGCCCACGGTATCGAGCCCAGCCCGAGCCAGTTGAAAAAGACCATCGACCAGTTGCGAGAGCTGGACGTGAAAGTGATTTTCTCCGAGATGGACTTCCCTTCGAGCTATGTCGACACCATCCAGCGTGAATCCGGGGTGAAACTGTACCCGCTGTCGCACATTTCCTATGGCGAATACACGGCTGACAAGTATGAGAAGGAAATGACCGGCAACCTCAACACCGTGGTCCGGGCTATTCAGGAGTCGGGCGCATGACTGTCCAGGAGACCCTGATTGTCCAAAGCACCGGCCCGACCCTGGATTTCGCCGACGTCGGCCTGACCCTCGGCCGCACCACGATCCTTGACCAGGTGACCTTCCAGGTACAGCCCGGCAGCATCCATGCACTGGTCGGACCCAACGGTGGCGGCAAGAGCTCGCTGATCAAGACCCTGCTCGGGCAAATGCCCCACCAGGGCCGCCTGAGCCTGCAATGGCCAGGCACCCCGGGGACGATCGGCTACGTGCCGCAAGCGCTGGAGTTTGATCGCGGACTGCCGATGACCGTCGACGACTTCATGGCCGCGATGTGCCAGCGTCGACCGGCATTTCTGGGGGTGAGCAAGCATTACGCGGCAGCCATCGGTGATGCCCTGGAACGGGTCGGCATGCAGGACAAACGCAAACGACGCATGGGCGCTTTGTCCGGTGGCGAACGTCAGCGAGTATTACTGGCCCAGGGGCTGATACCGGCGCCGCAGTTGCTGGTACTCGATGAACCCATGTCGGCTCTCGATGAAGCCGGCATCCAGGTTTTCGAGCGACTTCTCGGGGACTGGCGCCAAAGCGGCATCACGGTGCTGTGGATCGAACATGACCTGGAAGCGGTAGGTCGTCTGGCGGACCGGGTCACCGGGCTCAACCGCCGGGTGCTGTTCGATGCAACGCCCAAGCAGGCACTGACACCGGAACGCCTGCTGACGCTGTTTTCCACCCATCCACGGAGCGCCGCCTGATGAGTTATGAAGCCTTTCGCCTGATGATTCAGGGCTGGGCGTCTTCGGGTTACCTGCCTGAAGCGCTGGCGTACGGTTTCGTGGTCAATGCGTTGTTGGCCGGCCTGCTGATCGGACCGGTGCTGGGTGGCCTGGGCACCCTGGTGGTGGTCAAGCGCTTTGCGTTTTTCTCCGAAGCAGTCGGCCACGCGGCACTGACCGGCGTGGCCGTCGGCATTCTGCTGGGGGAACCTTACACCGGGCCTTATGGCAGCCTGTTCGGCTACTGCCTGCTGTTCGGCATCCTGCTCAACTATTTGCGCAACCGCACCGGGCTGTCACCGGATACGCTGATCGGCGTGTTCCTCTCCGTTTCGTTAGCCCTGGGTGCCAGCCTGCTATTGATTCTCGCCGGGAAGATCAACGTGCACATCCTTGAAAACGTGCTGTTCGGTTCGGTCCTGACGGTCAACGGGAATGACCTGCTGGTGTTGGCCATCGTGGGTTCACTGGTCATGGCACTGGCCTTGCCGCTGTACAACCGCATCATGCTCGCCAGCTTCAATCCGCAGCTGGCGGCGGTGCGCGGGGTGGCGGTGAAGACCCTCGATTACCTGTTCGTGATTCTGGTAACCCTGATCACCGTCGCCGCAGTGAAAGTGATCGGCGCCATTCTGGTCGGGGCCCTGCTGGTCATTCCGGCGGCGGCTGCACGATTGCTCAGCCAGTCGCTCAAGGGCTTTTTCTGGTGCTCGGTGCTGATCGCCACGATCAGTACCCTGTGCGGCATTCTCGCCCCGATCGTTTTTGATCTGCCAATTCCATCCGGTGCCGCGATCATTCTGGTGGCCGGCATCGCCTTCGCCCTGGCGGCCGTTGCCCGTGGCGTCGTTCCTGGCCTGAAAGGGAATATCGGATAATGTCTTTTAAGTTGCGTCAACTAACCCTGGCGGTCGCCTTGTGCACCTTGGCCCACACGGCCTTCGCGGCCGACAGCACAAAACCCCTACGCGTCCTGGCCTCGCTGCCGATCACCTATGGCTTGGGCGAAGTCCTGCTCAAGGGCACCAACGTCCAGCTCGAACGTGCCGCGCCGGCGAAACTGCCCGGCAGCCGGCAGACCGCCTACTTCACCGGCCGAGGTGCACCGGCCCTGGCCAAGCTGGCGACCGATGCCGATGCAGTGATCGGCCTGCGTTCGTTGTGGGCCGACGACCCGCTCTATCCCATGTCCCGACGCAGCAACATCCGGGTAGTCGAAGTCGATGCTGCCCGCCCGGTGGACGGCGCCCTGCCCGGCATCGCCGTACAGCCGGACAACAAGGTCGACGGCCTCAACAGCCAGCCATGGTTGTCCAGCAACAACATGGGACGCATGGCGGATGTGATGGCGGCAGATCTGGTGCGCCTGGCACCCGCAGCCAAGCCGGTCATCGAGGGCAACCTGGCGACGCTCAAACAGCGCCTGCTGAAGTTCAGTGCCGACAGCGAAGCGCGCCTGGCCCGCGCCGACAACCTCAGCGTAATGAGCCTCAGCGATCATTTCGGTTACCTGATTGGTGGTCTCAACCTGGAACTGATCGGCCTCGACGCCCGCCCGGATGCCGAATGGACCCCGGAGGCACTCAAGCAACTGGGGGCGACGCTCAAGGATAATGATGTGGCCGTGGTGTTACATCACCGCCAGCCGTCGGATGCACTCAAAGCGGTGATTACCGCGGCGGGGAGTCGCCTGGTGGTACTGAATATCGATGGGGTGGATCCGGTGGCTGAGCTGGAAGGGAATGTGGATTCGGTGATCAAGGGGTTGAGTGACCCAGCCGCACCCTCCCCCCTGTAGGCGCTGTCGAGTGCAACGAGGCTGCGATCTTTTCTGCAGCACAGGCACCAAAAAGCCCGCTGACTGTCACCAGTCCAGCGGGCTTTTTTTGAAAGGCAGGCTCAGTGCACCGCAGCCGCCTGCTCTTCCATCTTCTTGCGCAGGCTCAGTGGGCGCATATCCGTCCAGGTTTCCTCGATGTAGGCCAGGCACTCCTTTTTCAGGCCGCTCTTGCCCACGGTGCGCCAGCCTTGCGGCACGGCCTTGTAGTCGGGCCAGATCGAATACTGCTCTTCGTGGTTGACCACGACTTGAAATAGGATGTCCTCGCGGTCGAATACAGATGTCATGGCGTTTCTCCATCGATGTAGGGTGGGCTGCACGCACGTGCATCCGGTCTGTAGAAGGTACGTTCGGGACGCGGAAAAATTTAGAGACTGGCGGTGGCAGCGGCCATGGCCCGACCAAAGATTTCGGCCACCTGATCGATTTCGCCGCAGGTAATCACCAGCGGTGGCAGGAAGCGCACCACGCCGCCATGCCGCCCGCCCAGCTCGAGGATCAAACCTCGCTTGAGGCACTCACGCTGCACCAGCGGAGCCAGGCGGGCGAAGATCGGCGGGTGACCTTGGGCATCCGGCACACCGGAAGGGTCAACCAGCTCTACGCCGAGCATCAGACCTCGACCGCGTATGTCACCCAACTGCGGAAATTCCCGCTGCAGGATGCGCAGGTGTTCGCCCAGGCGCTCTCCCATGGCGGTCGCATGCTCGCAGACCCTGTGCTCGGTCAGGTAGCGCATCACGGCGGAACCGGCGGCCATCGCCATCTGGTTACCGCGGAAGGTCCCGGCATGGGCTCCCGGAAGCCAGGTATCGAGCCAGTCCCGATAGACCACCACCGCCAACGGCAGGCTGCCGCCAATGGCCTTGGACATCACCACCACGTCCGGAATGATCCCGGCGTGTTCAAAGGCAAACATCTTGCCGGTGCGTCCAAACCCGCTCTGGATTTCGTCGACTATCAGCGCCACCCCGGCCTTTTCGGTAATACGGCGCAAGCCACGCAACCAGTCGAGGTCAGCCGGAATAACCCCGCCCTCGCCCTGCACCGCTTCGACTATCACCGCCGCAGGCAACTGCACGCCGGCTTCCGGGTCACTCAGCAGATTTTCCAGGTAGCTCAGGTTGACCTTGACCCCTTGTGCGCCGCCGAGCCCGAATGGGCAACGGTAGTCGTAGGGATAGGGCATGAATTGCACTCCGCTGCCGAGTAAGGCCGCCATGGGTTTTTTCGGCGCCAGGCTGCCCATCAGGCTGAGCGCGCCCTGACTCATGCCGTGGTAGCCGCCTTGAAATGACAACACAGTGCTGCGACCGGTGGCGGTGCGCACCAGCTTCAACGCCGCCTCCACGGCGTCGGTGCCGGTGGGTCCGCAGAACTGGATTTTCGCTTCGCCAGCCAACCCCTGTGGCAGCAGGGCGAACAGGTCCTGGACGAATTGATCTTTGACCGGAGTCGTCAGGTCAAGGGTGTGCAACGGCAATTCATCGGCCAGCACCTGCCGGATCGCCTCAATCACTACTGCGTGGTTGTGCCCCAACGCCAGCGTGCCTGCGCCGGCGAGGCAGTCGATGAAACGGCGGCCTTCAACGTCCTCGACATAGATACCCTTGGCCCGCTTGAGCGCCAGGGGGATGCGCCGTGGATAGCTGCGGGCGTTAGACTCCTGCCGGGTCTGTCGCGCCAGCAACGGCGACTCGTTGAACTGATAAAGCGTTTCGGCCGGCGCCGGAGCGACCCGCGCCGACTGATCTTGCACAAGGCTGGTAGCGACTGACATCTCTCGACCCCTCAAAAAGGTTTTCCTGTTGTGGAAACGCTTCAGGCGGCTGAGGATTTAGACCCTTGGTCAGTTTTTGCAGCAGGCAACAACAGCCCTTTGCGCATGGGAATGGCCTGCAGACCGGCAACCTTGAAGGTCGGGGCGCAGGGCTGGTATCCCAGATGCCGGTAGAACCCCTCGCCAGTGAGCGTACTGTTGAGTTGCACGTGGCACAGGCCATGACTGATCAACCAGCTTTCCAGGTCAGCCACCAGCGCCTGGCCCGCGCCGCGCCGAAACCATTCCGGTTGCACGTAGCAAAACGCCAACTTGCCGCTGATCGCAGCCATGGCGGCCCCCACTGGCTTGTCCTGTAGCAAGGCGATGTTGAGGTAAAACCGCGGGTCAGTCAGCCAGGCCATGACATGCCTGACGGTTTTGCTGTGGGTCCAGGTGGCAACGGTGTGTGGATCGTTGCGGTGATCAATGGCGCAGCCAACGCGGATCGAACGTTCGACTATCCGGCAGATGATGCCGGCATCGGCGGGGGTTGCCTTGCAGACATGCAGGGATGTTTCCATGGCGCCAGTACCTCAATCCATTGAGTCAAAGCCGGCGAGGACGATAGCGCTAAGGGGGCGGGATGCCTATCGGATAGACGTTACTTTTGATGTGTAACCACGCCTTCTCAGACCGGCTGCAACGGCATCGTCAGTTCAACCCGCAAGCCATCCGGCTTGCTGTCGAACTTCAGCGTGCAACCGCAGCGCTGGACAATTGCCTGGACAATCGCCAACCCCAGGCCACAGCCGGTGCTTTGGCCATTGCGCCAGAAGCGCTGGGTAAGATGTTGCAAATCATCCTCGGCGATACCAGGGCCATGATCGCGAACCACGAACTGCACGCGGTTTTCGACGGTTTCCACGCTCAAGTCCACCGGACCATCACCAGGGGTATGGCGCAGTGCGTTGTCCAGCAGGTTACGCAGTGCGGCAATCGACAGCACCGCCGGCATTTGCACCGGCGCCGCTGAAAGCCTTGCGGGCGCCTTGAAGCGGATGCGCTGGCGATCGCCACTGCCGGCGTCCTGGATCGCCAGCCTGGCCACCTGCTCGGCATTGCATTGCACACCGTCATCGAACGACAGACTGCCTTCGACCCGCGCCAGCAACAGCAATTGTTCGAGGGTGCGGTGCAGACGGTCAGCCCCCTCCTCCGCCCGGGCGAGGGACTGGTCCCGAGCGGCGCCCTCGGTCATGCGCGCGACCTGCAGGTGGGTCTTGATCGCCGTGAGCGGGCTACGCAATTCGTGGGCCGCGTCGCCAGTCAGGCGCCGCTCGCGCTCGATGGTCTTGCCGATCCGTTGCAGCAACTGATTCTGGGTGTCGAGCAACGGCTGCAATTCGCTGGGCAGCGGCTGGATCTGCAAAGGTTCCAGGGAGTCGGCGCTACGCCGCATCAGGGCATCACGCATGCGATTGAGCGGCGCCAGGCCCTGGCCGATCCCCAACCACAGCAGGCACAGGCAACCGAGCAACGCCACGCCGACCGGCACCGATGCCGCCAGCAGGATCGACATGTTCAAGGCTTCGCGCTCGATCTGCCGGTCGGCGGTGGTGATGCGCAGATCTCCCCGGACCAGGGTAAAACTGCGCCAGGGCGCGCCATCGATCATCTGGTCATGAAAACCCAGTTGCTCGGCTTCCAGGGTCTGTTGCGGATCGGTGTGACTGCGAGCCAGGATCTCGCCGCGCAGTGAACTGACCTGGCAGGCCATGCCGCCCGGGATGTTCAGTTGCTCGGCACTGAAATGGGTGCCCTCGCCCTTGCTCGGAAGCGCCGGCAGTTGCTCCATCAGCCCGGCGACCATGCGCGCCGACGCCACCAGGCGCTGGTCGAGGGAAAACATCATCTGGTTGCGCAGGTCGCTGAGCATCCAGGCGGCCGCCAGCGCCCAGATCAGCGCGAACGCGGCGCCCAGGGTCAGGCTCAGGCGCAGGCGCAGGCTCATCACTTCGAACGATCTCCACTGCCTGCCGGCCCCAGCCGATAACCCAGGCCGCGTACGGTCTCGACGATGCCGTTACCGAGTTTGCGCCGCAGGTGATGGATGTGCACGTTCAGGGCGTTGCTTTCCAGCTCATCGTTGAACCCATAGACACTGTCTTTGAGCTGTTCTGTGGACAGGACCCGGCCACGGTTGTGCAACAGCGCCTGCAACAGCGATTGCTCACGCCGTGACAAGTCGACCGGCTGGCCGCCCAGGGTGGTTTCGCGGCTACTCGGATCGTAGGTCAGCGCGCCATGCTCGATCAGGTTGACGCTGCGCCCCGCCACTCGCCGCAACAAGGTGTGCAGGCGCGCGGCCAGCTCACGCAGGTCGAACGGTTTGAGCAGGTAATCGTCGGCGCCCGCTTGCAGCCCATCGACCCGGTCCGTGACCGAATCCCGGGCGGTGAGGATCAGCACCGGAATCTCCAGGCCACTGTGACGCAACTGCTGCAACAGCTTCAGGCCGTCCTCATCGGGCAGGCCAAGGTCGAGCACCATGACGTCGAACTCGGCAACCTTGAGCATCGCCCGGGCAGCCGATGCGGTAGCCACGTGCTCCACGGTCAGGCCCTGGGCGGTGAGGCCGGCGACTATGCCGCTGGCGATCAGCTCATCGTCTTCGCAAACCAGTACGTGCATAGTGAGTACCTGAAAAGAAACCAATTAGGCCTGTAGCCGATTAAGCCGACATTATGCCGCAAGCGCCGTTGCGACAAGGCCGTGGCGGTTAATCATCGGTTAATCGCCGTCTCTCATCCTGCCCCCACTTGCACAGGGATAAGGCTTACCCATGCGTCGAATTTTACTGCTTTTCGTTCTCCTGATATCGGGCATGGCCCAGGCCGCCAACGATCCATTCGCGACCAAACCGGACTTCCTTCCTGTAGCCAAGGCGTTCATCTTCACTTCCGAGCGCCTGGAGTCCGGTGAAACCCAACTTTTTTGGCAGATCGCCGATGGCTACTATCTGTACCAGCAGCGTCTGAAGTTCGACGGTTTGCCGCCAGAGCACAAGCCAGCGATGCCCCCTGGGGAATCTCACAGCGATGAATTTTTCGGTGAGCAGCAGGTGTACCGCCAGGGCCTTGAGCTGAAAATACCGGCCGGTGCCACCGGCCAGGTGAAAGTAGGATTCCAGGGGTGTGCCGATGCCGGCCTGTGTTATCCGCCGCAAACCCAGGTCGTCGACCTGGGGGGGACAGTCGTTGCCCCTGCCGCCGCCGAAGCGCCGGACCAGGCCCTGGCCAGCGGCCTGCAACAACGGGCGCTGGGCTGGAGCCTGCTGGTGTTCTTTGGCCTGGGCCTGCTGCTGGCATTCACCCCTTGCACCCTGCCGATGTTGCCAATACTTGCAGGGCTGGTCGTCGGCAGCGGCGCCAGCCCTCGACGCGGCTTCGCCCTCGCCGGCAGTTATGTGGTGTGCATGGCTTTGGTCTATGCCGCGATGGGCGTATTGGCAGCGATGCTTGGCGCCAATCTGCAGGCCTTGCTGCAGAACCCCTGGCTGCTGGGCACCTTCGCCGCCGTGTTTGTATTGCTGGCGTTGCCGATGTTCGGTTTTTTTGAATTGCAACTGCCCGTGGCCATTCGTGACCGCCTGGAAAATGTATCGCGCAACCAGCGTGGCGGCAGCCTGATCGGCGCTGGCGTGCTGGGTGCGGTGTCGGGGCTGCTGGTGGGACCTTGCATGACCGCGCCCCTGGCCGGCGCCCTGCTCTATATCGCGCAGAGCGGCAACGCCTTGCATGGCGGGCTGATCCTGTTCGCCATGGGCATCGGCATGGGGATCCCGCTGCTGTTGCTGGTGACGGTTGGCAATCGCTTCCTGCCCAAGCCAGGCGCCTGGATGAACCTGCTCAAAGGCGTGTTTGGCTTCCTGTTCCTCGCCACTGCCCTGCTGATGCTGCGCCCGGTGCTGGATGAATCACTGTGGGTCGGGCTGTGTGGAGCATTACTGTTGATCGCGGCCTACAGCGCCTGGAAGCAATCGGAAGGTTTCGGCCGGGTTGCCCAGCTGTTCGGCGCAAGTTCCTTGCTGATGGGGGTGTGGGGAAGCCTGCTGCTGATCGGTGCCGCCGGCGGCAGTGATGACCTGTTCAAGCCATTACAGGTCTACAGCACGGCAAATTCGACCAGCATCGCCCGCCCGGTTGGCCACGAGGCCTTCACCACCATCAAGGACCCGGCTGCGCTGCAACGGGAACTGGATGCGGCCAAGGCTCAAGGTCAATGGGTGTTGCTCGACTATTACGCCGACTGGTGCGTGGCCTGCAAAATCATGGAAAAACGCGTGTTCGGCCAGCCGCAGGTGCTCACGGCACTCAGTGACGTGCGTTTGCTACGTCTGGACGTAACCGCCGATAACGCCGCCAGTCGCGAACTTCTCGGTCGATACAAGGTGCCAGGGCCACCGAGCCTGCTGTGGATCGGCACCGACGGCGAGGAGCGACGTAGCCAGCGCATTACCGGCGAAGTTGATGCCGCCACATTCCTGCAACGCTGGAACCTCACCCGAGAGGCCCGTTAATGCTGACGCTCACCCTCGGCACGTTTGCCATTGCGCTCAATCACCTGCTGCTGATCGGTGCCCTGGCGCTGGCGACCTTTGTGGGTTGGCGAGCGGCCAGGCGCGGTGGCGAAAACCCCGAGTCGGTGCTGTTCAGCCTGTTCCTGATCGGTATGCTGGCGGCGCGGATCGGTTTCGTGGCGCTCTACTGGAAGCATTATCGTAACGATCTCTGGCAAGTCATCGACCTGCGTGACGGCGGCTTCCTCGCCTGGCCGGGGGTGATCGCGCTGTTGCTCGTTGCCCTCTACCGGGGCTGGCGCCGCCCGGGACTGCGTCGCCCCCTGGGGTTTGGGGTGGGTAGCGGCCTGGCGTTCTGGCTGCTCGCTACTTTTTCCCTCTCCATCTACGAACAAGGCACGCGCCTGCCGGAAATCACCCTGCGCAATGCGGCCGGGGAAACCGTGCGACTGGAGGATTACAAAGGGGGTCCGCTGGTGATCAATCTCTGGGCCACCTGGTGCCCGCCCTGTCGCCGGGAAATGCCGGTGCTGGAAAATGCCCAGCAACAGCGTCCGGACCTGACTTTCCTGTTCGTCAATCAGGCCGAAAGCATGCAAAGCGTAAGTACTTACCTGGAAACCCAGGGCCTGAGCCTGTCCAACGTATTGTTCGATGGCAGTGGCCGCCTGGGTCAGGCGGTGGGCTCCATGGCCTTGCCGACTACGCTGTTCTACAGCAATGAGGGCCGCCTGTTGGGCAGCCATCTGGGCGAACTGTCGGAAGCCAGCCTGGCCCGCGCCCTGGAAAACTTCGACAGCCCTGGTTCCGCCACTTCTTCAAGGAAACTGCCATGCCCCGCCTCCGCCACCTGCTGACGTTGACCCTGGGCACTGCCCTGCTGCACCTGCCATTCGCGCAGGCTGCCGAAGAGTTGCCTGAAGCGATCAAGAAAATAGAAGCCAAGGGCGCAAAAATCGTCGGCCAGTTCGACGCACCGGACGGCCTGCGCGGTTACGCCGCGCAGTACCAGAACCGTGGCATGGCCCTGTACCTGACCCCGGATGGCAAACACGTGCTGCTGGGCAACCTGTATGACGCCGACGGCAATGACCTCAGCACAGCCCCCCTGCAAAAGCTGGTTTACGCGCCGATGTCCAAGGAAGTCTGGGGCAAGATGGAAGCGAGCAACTGGATTGCCGACGGCAACAAGGACGCACCGCGCGTGGTGTACCTGTTCAGCGACCCGAATTGCCCTTACTGCAACATGTTCTGGGAGCAGGCGCGGCCTTGGGTGAAAGCCGGCAAAGTGCAACTGCGCCATATCATGGTCGGCATCATTCGCGAGGACAGCCCGGGCAAATCCGCAGCGCTGCTGGCCGCCAAGGACCCGCAAAAGGCCCTGGCAGACCACGAAAAAGCCGGCAAGGCCAGCTCGCTCAAGGCCTTGAAGGATGTTCCACCGGCGATCCAGGCCAAGCTCGCGGCGAACATGCAGTTGATGGAAGAGCTGGAATTGTCGGCCACCCCGGCGATTTTCTACATGGACGACAAGGGTGAGTTGCAACAGCAGCAGGGCGCGCCGTCGCCGGATAAGCTGGTGAAGATTTTGGGGCCGAAGTAAGAGTCCGTTGGCCGCGGACTCAATGAGTTCGCCCATTTACTACTTCCGTCACGGGGTCACATCTCCTACTGGGTAATGCGGCCAAATACACACTGCCGGGGGTGTCATGTCACTCCATCGATCGGGGCCACGGCCGATGTGCTGGAGATGAGTACTTACGATGACAGCATCGGCATCTGCGCCCAGGCCCTGCCGTTTATCTTCGAGCCGTTTGCACAAGACGTGCATGCCAACGGCTTCAACGGCGATGGCCAGGGCAGCCCTTTATCGTGACATTGCCGCTGGTGATTTGAGTTTTTCCGCTGGTCACGTAATGCTTGCGTGACGATCCATGCCAACCGGAGCGCTTTATGCCGCTGTTGTCCCTGCCCTGTAAACGCCTGACGCTGGCGGTACTCGATCCTGAACAGGCGGCGCTGGAAAGCGACTTCTACCGGCGCAACCAGAGGCATCTGGCCCGCTGGTCACCGATTCGCCCCACTGACTACTACAGCGCCGAACGCATCCGACCACGCCTTGAGGTGCAAGCCAGCGCTTTCGCCGCCGGCCTGGCGGTGCATTTTGCACTGCTGGATACGGACGACGGCCAGATGATCGGCGCGTGCAACTTCAGCGGCATCACTCGCGGCGCGTTCCAGGCGTGTTATCTCGGCTACCACATCGACGAAGCCCACCAAGGCCAGGGTTTGATGCAGGAAGCACTGGAAGCGGGCATCCGCTACATGTTCGAAGAACAGCAACTGCACCGGATCATGGCTAATTACATCCCTGGCAATGAACGCAGTGCGCGGCTGCTGGAACGTCTGGGATTTGAACGCGAGGGCTACGCCAAGGCCTACCTGAGTATCGCTGGACGCTGGCAGGATCATGTGTTGACGGCGTTGATCAACCCGGCGCCCAGCGCAGTGTTCCGCTAAGCACTCATGGGATGATTGCGCAACGATCGTCTGCGCTGCATCTGGCCTCAGGCAACTTTTGGCCATCCACTGACAGTCCCTCGCCCAGTGATAACCGGTTTCCAGGTTGGCTCCGTCGCCGTAACAGGTAGCTTTGCTCCCGCAATCCCAAGTATTCCAAGCAGTCACATCCCCTCAAGCTCCGCCATCAGATCGGTCAACCGATCCACCTTCTCTTCGGTGATATCGCTCGCCGCCAGCCCATCGATGTATTCGGCCAGGTCCTCAACCGTGCTGCACTCGAACATCGCCCGCAGCGGCACCTCGCGCTGCAGCGCTGTCTGCACCCGCGAAGCAATCTGCGTGGCCAGCAGCGAATGCCCGCCCAACTCGAAGAAATTATCGCGCACACCCACCCTGTCGACTTTCAACACCTGCGCCCAGATGTCCGCCAGCTTCAGCTCAAGCTCAGTGCGCGGCGCCTGGTAGTCCTGGCTCTGCAACTGACCTATCTCCAGTGCTGGCAACGCTTTGCGATCCAGTTTGCCGTTGGCATTGAGCGGCATGTGCTCCAGCCACAGCCAGTGCAGCGGCACCATGTACTCCGGTAGCTCGGTGCGCAGACGCTGCTTTATGCGCTCCAGGCGTTCGCCGGGATTGAGCACCGAATCCGCCGCTACCAGATAACCCACCAGGTGCTTGCCATTGGCGCCCTCCTGCACGCCCACCGCAGCGTCCCGCACTTCTGGTTGTTCGTGCAGGCGCGCCTCGATCTCACCCAACTCAATGCGATAGCCGCGAATTTTCACCTGATGATCGATTCGCCCGACGTACTCCAGCACCCCATCGCTGCGGCGGCGGGCCAGGTCGCCGGTGCGGTACAGACGATCCCCCGGCGCGCCAAACGGGTTGGGCACAAATGCCTGGGCAGTGCGCAACGGATCGCTCACATACCCGCGGCCAACCCCTGTGCCGGCGACACACAATTCACCTACGGCACCCAAGGGCACCAGTTCCAGCGCGCCATCGAGCAGGTACAGGCGATTGTTGTCGGTTGGCATGCCGATCGGCAGATAACTGCTGCGGGTCGAGGCCAGGTCGACTCGATAAAACGCCACGTCATCCGAACATTCCGCCGGGCCATACGCGTTCACCAGGCCGACTTGCGGGTAACGCAGCAGCCATTGGTGGGCCAGTTCAGGTGGCATGGCTTCACCGGTCGGCAGCATCCAGCGCAGGCCATCGAGGCTCATGTGTGCTTGAACGAGCATGCCCTGGATCAGCGACGGCACGCTTTCCAGCACGGTGACGCCTTGGGCGACCACGTGTGCCAGCAATCCCTGCGGATCATGGGCGATGGCGTTCGGCACGATGTCCACACGTGCACCGAACAGCGGTGCCGCGAGGAACTGCCAGACGGATATATCGAAGCTTTGCGAAGCGGTCTGCGCGATCACATCGGCCTCGCCCAGGTTCAGGTACGGCACCTTGCTCAACTGATTGTTGAGCATGCCGCGCTGTTCGACCATCACGCCCTTGGGCAGACCTGTGGAACCGGAGGTGTAAATCACGTAAGCGAGGTTATCCGGTCCACTGTAGATCCCGGGATTGGCGACCGATGCAGCGCTCGCCTGCACCTCTTCCCAGACCAGCAGCTTGGGCCGATGCGCACAGCTGAATGAATCCAGCAGCGAAACGGCCTGCTCCCGGCAAGCCTGGGTGCACACCAGCAACGGCGTGCGGCTGCGATCGAGGATTCGGCTCAAGCGTTGGCTCGGCAGGCCCGGATCCAGCGGCAGATACCCCGCACCCGCCTTGAAGCTGCCGATGATCATGCCCAGCAACGCAAAGTTGCGTTCGGCCAGCAGGGCCACCGGTTGATCCAGCCCCACCCCGGCCGCCAGCAGTGCATGACCGAGCCGGTTGCTGCACACGTTCAGTTCGGCATACGTGTGCCGCTGATCGAGACAGCTGGCCGCCACTCGCTGCGGATGCCGGGCCACCTGCGCCTCGAACAGCGCCACGTAGCTGTGCTCCAGCGGATATTCATGGGCGCTCTGGTTGCAACCGTAGAGCAGGAAATCCTCTTCCTCGGCGCCCAGCAGCGGTAGATCCGCCATGTCACCATGGAAACCCTGAACCAGTGCCAGCAGCAGGCGCTTGAACTCGGCGAGCATGCACTCGACCGTGGTCTCATCGAAGAATCGCTGATCGTACGACAGATGCAAGCCCAGGTCGTCCCCCGGATAACACACCGCCGTCAGGGGGAAATTGGTGTGAGTACGACCCGAATCCGAGGTGGCATTCAGGCTCTGCGCGCGGTCCAGAACCGAGACCTCGACCGGCGCATTCTCGAACACGAACAGGCTGTCGAACAGCGGCTGGCCCTTGGGCAGCTCACTGTGTTCCTGGATGTTCACCAGCGGCAGGTACTCGTATTCACGCAGCTGCATATTGCTGTCGAGCAACTCGCCAAGCCATTGGCGAACGCTGCATCGCTGATCGTCCCCGGGCATCTTCACCCGCAGCGCGATGCTGTTGATGAACAGCCCCACCGTGCGTTGCATTGCCGGCATCTGCACCGGACGCCCGGCCACCGTGACACCAAACAACACATCGCGATCACCACTGAGGCGCCGCAGGACCAAGGCCCAGGCCGCCTGGGCGAAGGTATTGACGGTCAACTGATGGGCCTGGGCCAGTTCACGAAGTTGCGCGCCGTCCCGGGCCTCCAAGCGGGTGTAGCAGTCGCCGACGACCATGCCGCCGCTGTCGCCGGCATGCTCGCGCAGCAAGGGCCGATCGCTTGGAATCGGCGTTGTCCGTTCAAAACCCTGCAGATTGTCTTTCCACCACTGCCGGGCTTCGGCAAGGTTCTGCCGTTGCAGCCAGGCGATGTAATCACGATAACGCGGCGGTAGCGATAATTGCGCTTCGCGCCCCTCGCCCAAGGCGGTGTAGATCTCAAAGAAATCGTTCATCAATAGCGAACGGCACCAGGCATCGATAAGAATGTGGTGGTTGCTCATCATGAACCAGTAGCGCGCCGCGCCGACACGGATCAGGCGCAGGTGAAACGGGGCCTGGTTGAGCAGGTCGAAGCCGGTTTCACGTTCGCTTTTGAGCAGCGCCTGCAACCTGGGTTCCTGCTCGGCCTGGGCAACAGCCGACCAATCGAGGTACTCGATCGGCGTGCTGCCCGGCTTGTGGATAACCTGCAGCATGTCCTCGCCAACGTTCCAGCAGAACGATGCCCGCAGGGCCTCGTGCCGGGCGATCACCGCATGCCAGGCATCGGCAAAACGCTGCGGGTCCAGTTCACTGTTGATGCGGTAACGGTCTTGCATGTAGTACAGGCCGGTGCCCGGTTCCAACAAGGTGTGCAGCAGCATGCCTTCCTGCATCGGCGTCAGCGCAAAGACATCTTCAATGAGCGCGGCAGGTACTGGCAGCGCATCGAGCTGGGGCTGGGTGAGTTTCGCCAGCGGGAAGTCCGACGGCGTCAGGCCTCCCGCGCCATCGCCCAGGCAATGCTCGATCAGACTCTGCAATTCTTCGAGGTAGGCGTGCGCCAGCTCGGCGATGGCCTGCGGGTCGTGACGCTCTGTACTGAAGGTCCAGCGCATCACCAGCTCACCGCCATAGACCTGGCTGTCGACGCTCATCTCGTTGGGCAGCGGCGCCTCCGGATCGTGTGCCGCGCCGACCGGTTCGTCCAGCGGACGGAACAAGGCGTCGTCAGCAAAACTCTGGTCGAACTGGCCCAGATAATTAAAGGTGATCTGCGCCGCCGGCAAGGCCGACATGGCGTGGCGGCAGACGTCGTCGGCCAGGTAACGCAGTACCCCATACCCCAGGCCCTTGTGCGGTACGGCGCGCAGTTGCTCCTTGATTGCCTTGATCGTGTGCTCATGCTCAAGTCCTGGCGTCAGGCGCAGTACGAATGCGCTGGTGAACCAGCCAACCGTGCGGGTCAGGTCGATGTCGTCAAACAGGTTCTCGCGGCCGTGGCCTTCAAGTTGAATCAGCGCCGACTCGTGCCCGCTCCAGCGGCACAGAACCCGGGACAAGGCACTCAGCAGCAGGTCGTTAACCTGCGTGCGATAGGCACTCGGCGCCTGTTGCAGCAACTGGCGGGTGCGCTCGCCGTCGAGGCGTACGCTGATGGTCTCGGCGTGGCGATGCTGGCGTCCACCCTCAGGGCGGGCGCACGGCAGCGCAACATCCGGCCCGGCCAATTGTGCCTGCCACCAACCCAATTCCTCACGCAGCGAATCACTGCCCGCGTAGGCCTGCAGGCGAGCCGCCCAGTCGCGCAAGGCGCTGGTTTTCGCCGGTAACTCGACGGGTTTTCCCGCGAGCAATCGACGATAAACCGTCTGCACATCGTCCAACAGTACTCGCCAGGACACGCCATCCACCACCAGGTGGTGAATGGCGATGAACAGGCGTTGCTGACCCTGCGGACCATCCACCAGCAGCGCTCGCAACAACGGCCCCTGCTTGAGGTCCAGACTTCTCTGGGCGTCGGCGAACAGCGCGGTGCACTGTTCCATGGATTTGACCCGCACCTGCCACAGCACGGGGGTGTCGCTATCGATCCGATGTTCGGCGCGCCAGGCGCCAGCCACTGCGGTGAAGCGCAGCCGTAATGCATCGTGTTGCTCGATCACCGCCAGCAGTGCCTGCTCCAGGCAATGGGGTTCGAGCAGCATGGTCGGCTCCAGCAACAAGGCCTGGTTCCAGTGTTGAGGCTCAGGAATTTGACAGTCGAAAAACCAGTGCTGGATCGGCGTCATTGGCGATTCACCGGTGAGCAGGCCTTGTTCGGCCACCACCTGTTCCGTACGCGTGGCGATGGCGGCGAGCGCCTGCACGCTCTGGTGCTGGAACAGGTCCCGTGGGCTGAAATGAATGCCCTGCTGACGGGCGCGGCTGACCACCTGGATAGACAGGATCGAGTCGCCACCCAGTTCGAAAAAGTTGTCGTTGAGACCCACTTGCGTGACGTTCAACACCTCGCACCAGAGGCTGGCCAGGGTCAGTTCAAGCTCGCTGCCGGGTGCCACGTAATGCTGACGATTGAGCGCCGGGTCCGGTGCCGGAAGCGCACGACGATCGAGCTTGCCGTTGGCCGTCAGCGGCCAGTGTGCCAACAGGATCAGGTGCATGGGCACCATATAGTCCGGAAGCTGGGCATTGAGGTGAGCCTTGAGGGATTCGCGCAGGCTGCTCTGTTGCGCGTCATCCTGCTCGGCGACCGCCGTCAGCAGGTAGCCCACCAGCTGCTTGCCACTTGACGCATCAAGCGCCAGCACCACCGCTTCACGCACCGACTCATGCTCCAGCAGGCGATTTTCGATCTCGCCAAGCTCGATACGGAAACCGCGAATCTTCACCTGATGATCGATGCGGCCGAGGTACTCCACCAGCCCATCGCCGCGCTGGCGCACCCGATCTCCAGTGCGGTACAGGCGTGTGCCATCGGCGGCAAAGGGGTCGGCCACAAAGCGTTCGGCGGTCATGCCCGGACGCTGGTGGTAACCCCGGGCCAGGCCGGCACCGCCGATGAACAACTCGCCCGTCGCGCCCTGGGGCACCAACGCCAGGTCGGCGTCGAGGATGTACCCAACCCGGGCGCCGATCACGCTGCCGATCGGTACGCTGGCCATGCCCTCTTCCAGCTGTTCCGGGGCCAGGCTGGCCAGTGGCATGACCACGGTTTCAGTCGGGCCGTAAGCATTGAAGAACAGGCTCGGCTTGAACGCCGCGCGAATTCGTTGCAGATGTTCGCCGGTCAAGGCTTCGCCGCCGGTGATGCACATACGCACTGGCAGGGTTTCATTGCGGGTGGCCAGCCACTGCGCCAACTGGCTGCCATAGCTTGGCGTGAAGCCAAGGATATTGATGTGGTGCCGACGGATCAGCTCGCAGATCTCCTGCGCATCCCACTGACCTTGCGCCCGCAAGACGACCTGGGCGCCGCTCAACAAAGGCACCAGCAATCGCTCGGTGGCGGCGTCGAAATTGATCGAATAGAAGTGCAGTTCGCAATCATCGGCGCGCATGCCGAAGCGCTCGATCACCGCGCGGCAATGCATGGCGATTTCGCCGTGGGACACTACCACGCCCTTGGGTTTTCCGGTGGAACCCGAGGTGTAGATCAGGTAGGCCTGATGCTGGGGCAAACTGCTGCGAGGCAACTCGGCCGCCGGGTAATCGGCCAGGGCGGCGCTGTCATCTTCAAGGCACCAGCGCGAAACGCCAGTCGGCAACTCGCCCAGGGCCGTGAACATGGCCGAATTGCTGAGGAGCAAGCCGATGCCACTGTCCTTGATCATGTAGTGCAATCGGTCCAGCGGGTATTCCGGGTCCAGCGGCACGTACGCGCCGCCGGCTTTGAGTATCGCCAGCAGACCGACCACCATCTCCAGCGAGCGCTCCAGCGCCAGGCCAACCCGCACCTGCGGCCCGACTCCACGCTCACGCAGCATCCAGGCCAGGCGATTGGCCCGGGCGTCGAGTTCGGCATAGCTCAGGGTTTGCCCGGCGAAGGTCAACGCCGGTGCATCGTTGCGCAGCAGCGCCTGTTCACTGAACAGGTGATGCACGCACTGGTCCAGACGATGCTCGCCCGGCTCCACGCCGAGGCTGCCGAGCAGGTTTTTCTGCTCGTCGGCGGCCAACAGCGGCAACTCGCTCAGGCGCTGTTGCGGATCGGCCAGCAACGCCTCCAGCAGGTTGCGCCAATGCCCGGCCATGCGCGCAATACGCGGCTCATCGAACAGATCGGTGCTGTAGGTCAGGCAGCAACCCAGGCGATGGTCAAGGTCGGTGACTTCCAGGTTGAGGTCGAACTTGGTTGCACGAGCATCGTTGGCCAGGTACTCGACGGTCATCCCCGCCAGGGTGCGTTTTTGCTGGAATTCCCAGCGCTGCACATTGCACATCACCTGGAACAGCGGGTTATAGGCGGCGCTGCGCGGCGGCTGCAAGGCTTCCACCAGATGATCGAACGGCAGATCCTGATGGGACTGGCCTTCGATGACGGTGTGGCGCACCTGATCGAACAACTCGCCGACGGACATCTGCCCATTGAGCTGGCATCGCAGTACCTGGGTATTAAGGAACGCCCCGATCAGCCCCTCGCTTTCCGGACGGATGCGGTTGGCCACCGGCGCGCCGATGCGCAGGTCGGTCTGGCCGCTGTAGCGATAGAGCAATACGGCCAGTGCAGCGGTCATGGTCATGAACAGGGTCAGGCCATGTTGCGCATTGAAGGTTCGCACCCGCGCGGCCAACTCGTCGGGCAGGTCAAAACGGTACAGCTCGCCCCGGTGGCTTTGCACCGGTGGCCGCGCTCGGTCGGCGGGCAGCTCCAGCAACGGATGTTCCCGGCCCAGCTGCGCGGTCCAGTAATCGAGTTGACGCTGGCGCTCGCCGGACTCCAGCCACTGGCGCTGCCAACCGCTGTAGTCGAGGTATTGCACCGGCAGCGGCACCAGGGGAGATTCGCGGCCATCAACCAGCGCTTCGTACAGTGCGCTGAGCTCCCGGGCAAAGATGTCCATGGCCCAGCCTTCGGTGACGATGTGGTGCAAGGTCAGCACCAGGTAGTACTCCTGCAAGGCGGTCCTGACCAGGCAGGCGCGCAGCAGTGGACCTGTTTCCAGATCGAAGGGTTTATGGGCCTCGGCGTCAGCCAGAAGCTGGACCTGGCGCTCGCGGTCAGCGTCTGCCAGCGCGCTGAAATCCTGCAATTCCAGGAGCACGCTGCTGTGCGGGTGAACCTGCTGTCGAGCCACACCGTCGACACTCGGGAAGGTGGTGCGCAGGGTTTCGTGGCGCAGGATCAGCGCTTGCAGCGCAGCGTCGAAGCGCTCGACATCCAGCTCGCCGCGCAGTCGCGCCATGCCACCGACGTTGTAGGCAGGGCTGTCGGGCTCCATCTGCCAGAGAAACCACATGCGCTGCTGGGAATATGACAGCGGCACCGGCTGGCTGCGGTCAACCTGCTCGATGGGCGGCTGCCGATTGATGTTGCCGCTGATTTGGAGCAAACGTACCTGTTCGGCGAACGCACCGAGTTCACTGTTCTCGAACAGGGCCCGCAGCGGCAGTTCGACGTCACACGCCTGGCGGGTCCTGGAGATGATTTGCGTGGCCAGCAAAGAGTGGCCGCCAAGGGCGAAGAAGTCATCGCGCAGGCCGATCTGCCCATGGCCCAATACCTGGCGCCAGATGCCGGCGAGCTGCTGTTGCAGCGCCGTCACCGGCTCGACATGCTCGCACACCTGCCACAGCGGCTCCGGCAAGGCCCGGCGGTCGAGCTTGCCGCTGGGACTCAGGGGCATCGCCTCCAGGCGCATCAGTTGCGCCGGCACCATGTACTCGGGCAGCTCGGCCACCAGGGCAGCGAGCAGCCGGGTGTTATGCCCGTCATGTGGCTCAGCGTCAGGCGTAGCGGTGTAGTAACCGATCAGCTGTGCACCAGCGACCGTGTCGCGCACCAGCACCGCAGCCTGGGCGACGCCGTCCTGAGCCAGCAGGCGCGCCTCGATCTCCTGCGGTTCTACGCGGAACCCACGTAATTTGACCTGCTGATCGAGCCGCCCGAGGTATTCAATCACCCCGTCTGCGGTCCACCGCGCGCGGTCTCCGGTTCGGTACAGGCGCGCCCCTGGCTCGCCCAGAGGGTCGACGACAAATCGTTCGGCGGTCAGCGCCGCACGTCCCAGGTAACCCCGCGCCAGGCCGAGACCGCTGATGCACAGCTCGCCCGGCACGCCGGCCGGGAGCGCATTCAATTCGCTGTCCAGTATCCGACACAGCACGTTCCCCAGCGGGCGGCCGATTGGCGAGCGCTCGCCGTCGGCGCGGGTGCAATGCCAGTGGGTGACGTTGATCGCGGTTTCGGTCGGACCATACCGATTGTGTAACTGCACGGCGGGCACCTGCGCCAGGACGCGGTCGCGCAGCTCGGGGGCCAGGGCTTCACCGCCGCTGAACACTTGACGCAGGCTGGTGCACTCGGCGCTCAGCGGCTCGTCAATGAACAACGAAAGCAACGGCGGCACAAAGTGCAAGGTGGTGACGCCGAACTGTTGCACCAGCCTCGCGATACGGTGGGGATCGCGGTGCTCGCCAGGCCCGGCAATCAGCAAGCGCGCACCGGTCACCAGCGGCCAGAAGCATTCCCACACCGATACGTCGAAACTGATCGGGGCCTTTTGCATCAGCACGTCAGTCTGGTCGAGGCGGTAAGTGTCCTGCATCCACTGCAGCCGTTCGGCCAGGGCCGCATGAGTATTGCCCACGCCCTTGGGCTGGCCGGTGGAGCCCGAGGTGTAGATCACATACGCCAGGTTGTCGCCTTGCAGGTGCAGGCCCGGTGCGTGGCTCGGCCAGCTTTCCAGGTGCAGGGTGTCCATCGCGATGACGCTGACGCCTTCGGTGGCCGGCAAGCGGTCGAGCATTCCGGTCTGGGTCAGCAGCAACCCGACCGCGCTGTCGGCGAGCATGTAGGCCAGGCGCTCGGCAGGGTAATCGGGGTCCAGCGGCACGTAGGCACCACCGGCCTTGATGATCGCCAACAGGCCGATCAGCAACTGCGGCGAACGCTCGGCGGCAATCGCTACGCGCACGTCAGGACCGACGCCTTTATCGCGCAGATAATGGGCCAGGCGGTTGGCCTGGGTGTGCAGCTGGGCAAAATCGAGGCTGCCGCTTTCCCAGATCAGCGCCGTACGTTCGGGGGTCAGGCGCGCCTGGTCGTTGAGCTGGTCAGGCAGCCATTGAGTGGCCGGCGCGCGGGGGGCACCGCTCCACTGCGCCAGTTGTGCCTGCTCGCTTGAGGTCAGCAGGGGCAGGTCGCCGATGGCGGTAGCAGGCTGCTCGCAAACCGCGCGAAGCAGGTTGCAATAATGCTCGGCCAGGCGCTCGAGGGTGCTGGCGTCAAACAGCTCGCTGGCGTAGTCGAAGGACAGGCTCAGGCGCCCCTTCTGGTCCTCTTCACTGTGCAATTGCAGGTCGAACTTGGCTTCGCGGCTGTGCCACGGCAGCTCTTCGGCCAACAGACCCGGCAGCCGCCGCAGTGCACTCAGGTCGCGCTGCTGGTGGTTGAACATGACCTGGAACAGCCCTTGTTCGCGCGCCTGGGGACAGGCTTGCAGCAGCTGCTCGAACGGCAGGTCCTGATGGGCTTGCGCACCCAGCGCGGCGTCGCGGGTCTGCGCCAGCAGCTCGACGAAAGGCTGCCGCGAATCCACCTCGGCACGCATGACCTGGGTGTTGATGAAGAAGCCGATCAGGCCCTGGGTTTCCAGGCGCGGACGGTTGGCGTTGGGCACCCCGATACGGATCTCGCGCTGGCCGCTGTAGCGATGCAACAAGCTCTGGAAGGCCGCGAGCAGCAGCATGTACGAAGTCGATTGATGCGCCAGGGCGGTCTGGCGAATGGCATTGCTCAGGGCCCTATCGAGCTTCACGCCATGGCGTGCCGCGCGGCGCAGGTGCTGCGCCGAGCGCGGATGGTCGGTCGCCAGGTTCAACGTCGGATGTTCATCGCCCAAGTGCGCTTTCCAGTAGGCCAGCTGCCGCTCACCCTCCCCTTGCCCCAGCCATTGGCGCTGCCAGCTGGCGTAGTCGGCGTAATGGGTCTCCAGGGCACCCAGCGCGGCGGTCTGCCCCTGGGACGCGGCGGCGTAAATCCGCGAAAACTCGTCGATCAGTACGTTCAGCGACCAGCCGTCAGCGATGATGTGGTGCATCGTCACCAGCAGTTGATGGTCTTGCTCATCGAGGCGTACCAGGGTCACCCACCACAACGGGCCCTTCTCCAGATCGAACTGGGTCCGCGCTTCGTCCTCACGAATCTGCCAGGCACAGGCTTCACGCTCGGTCACCGGCAGGTGACTGATATCGATCACTTGCAGATTGAATTCGGCGGCGGCATCCACCTGCTGCAACGCCACCCCGTCATGCTCGAAAAAGCGCGTACGCAAGGCCTCATGACGCTCGATCAATTGCTGGAAACTGATGCGCAATGCGTTCTCATCCAGCTCGCCACGCAGGCGCAGGGCACCGGGAATGTTGTAAGCGCTGCTATGCGGGTCAAGCTGCCAGGTGATCCACAACCGGTTCTGCGCCAGGGACTGTGGCAGCGCTTCGCGGCGTGGCAGGGCAGCTATTGTGCCTTGGGCCAGGCCACCCTCCTGCTGTTGCTGCAGGACTGCTGCGGTGAAAGCGCCCAGGGTTGGCGCCTCGAACAGCAGGCGCAGGTTCAACTCCAGGCCGAGCGCCTCGCGCAGTTGGGCGATCACTTGGGTGACGGCGATGGAGTTGCCGCCCAGCAGGAAGAAGTGATCGTCGGCGCCGAGCTGCTCGACCTGCAATTGTTCGGCCCAGATTTTCCCGATCAGGCCTTGCAGTTCAGACTCTGCTTCGCCCGTCGCCTCGTTGGCCGGGGTCGCTGACGGGAACTGTGCATAGCTGTCCAGGCTGCCCTCGGCCAGGCAAATGCGACAGGCCGAGCGTTGCAGTTTGCCGCTGGAGGTCTTCGGCAGCGCACCCGGATTGAGCAACACCACAACACCCGGGGCCTCCTGATACGCTTCGGCTACTGCTTGACGGATGGCCTTGATCAGCGCCTCGGGCGCAAGGATTTTCTGCACGCTGCGGCTGATTTCGGCGGCGATGCCGATGCCTTCGACACCGTCCACTGATACGGCAAATGCTGCGACGCGCCCCTTGCGCACCACCTCGACTTCGCGCTCGATGGTTTGCTCGATATCTTGCGGGTACAGGTTGTGGCCGCGCACGATCAGCAGGTCTTTCAGGCGACCGGTGATGAACAGTTCACCGCCACGCAGGAATCCCAGGTCGCCGGTTCGCAGCCAGGTGCGGCCGTGGTGCTGGACGAACGTCTCGGCACTGGCCTGGGGATTGCGCCAATAGCCGTGGGCGATGCTCGGCCCCGTGGCCCAGACTTCCCCCACGCAATTGTCGCCCAGTTCGGTCCGTGCCAACGGATCGACCACTCGCAGCCCATGGCCCGGCTGGCTGATGCCGCAACTCATGATCGCGTTGCCTGCACCCGCCTCGGCACGATTGGCGGCCAATGCCAGGTCGTCGACTCGCAGGCTGCCAATGCCTTGGCCTCGCGGACTGCCGGCAACGAACAATGTGGCCTCCGCCAGTCCGTAGGACGCCATGAAGGCATCCGGTATAAAACCGCACGTGGCGAAGTTCCCGGCGAAGCGTTCCAGGGTGTCGAGGCGAATCGGTTCGGAGCCGGAATACGCCACCCGCCAGCCACTGAGGTCGAGCTGCGCCAGGGCCGACTCGCTGACCCGCTCGCTGCACAGCCGGTAAGCAAAATCCGGCCCGCCGCTGATGGTACCGCCGTACTCGCTGATCGCTTCGAGCCAACGCAACGGGCGCGCAAGGAAGTAAGCCGGCGACATCAATACACAGGGCACGCCACTGAAGATCGGCTGCAGCAGGCCACCGATCAGTCCCATGTCGTGGTACAGCGGCAGCCAGCTGACGATCACGTCATCTGGGTTCAGATCGATGCCAAAGCCTTGGCGGATCAGCGCCTCGTTTGCCACCAGATTGCCGTGGCTGACCTGCACACCTTTAGGCATCGCCGTGGAGCCGGAGGTGTACTGCAGGAAAGCGATATGCTCGTCCTGCACCGAGGGCTCAATCCATTGCCCGGCGAGCATGCGGTCGAGTGTGTCGACGCACAGCAGCGGCGGCGCTCCTTCGATTTGCCCCAGGGCGTCGCGCAGGCCGGCGCTGGTCAGCAGCAGGCGTGGCTCGGCATCGCTGATGATCGACAGCAGGCGTTCCTGATGATGACGCCGGCTTGATTCCGGCGGATAGGCCGGCACCGCGATCACGCCCGCATACAGGCAGCCAAAAAAAGCCGCCACATAATCCGGGCCGCTGGGAAACAGCAGCACCGCGCGATCACCCCATTGCGTTTCCTGCTGCAATGCCCCAGCGATGGTCCGCGCCCGCTCATCAAGCTCGCGATAGCTGAGCACCAGCGCTTCATCCCGGGATTCGGCAAGAAACCTCAAGGCCACCCGATCCGGCGTCAGGGCCGCGCGGCGCTGGAGGGCTTGGACCAGATTGCTTGGAAGTTCGAACGCGTCGGTCATGGGGGTTCCTGCGAAAATTTGGGCTGTATGCGTGCGGTGCCATTCACCAAGGAGAACGGATGGGGTAAGGCAAGAATTAGTCGTCGGCAGCGATCGCCAACGGGGCTGGCGTGCGTCAGCGTGTCGCAGTTCACAAAACGCACCGCCAGGAAGCATTAATTCTCTTTCTCAATTGACAATCATTATCATTCAACATAATTTGTCGCTCGATGTGTAGGGCAGCCCGGGTCTCAGGCCGCTCCACTAACCTATTTGCAGCAGGGTGTTTTCCATGACGGAACAAGTATCCACAAGCAGGTGCGATTCACCGCTACTTCAGGCATTCGTCGACAATCGACTGATACTGGTCAAGATTGCAGCACGCATTACCGGGTGCCGGTCACGCGCTGAAGACGTGGTACAGGATGCGTTCTTCCGCCTGCAGTCGGCGCCGCAGATCACCTCCTCCTTCAAGGCACAACTCAGCTACCTGTTCCAGATCGTGCGCAACCTGGCGATCGATCACTATCGCAAGCATGCATTGGAACAGAAGTATTCCGGCCCGGAAGAGGAAGGCCTGAATGTGGTGATCCAGGGCGCGTCGCCGGAAACCTCGCACATCAATTTCTCGACCCTGGAAAACATCGCTGACGCCCTGACGCAACTGCCCAGCCGCACCCGTTATGCGTTCGAGATGTACCGCCTGCATGGCGTACCGCAGAAAGACATCGCCAAGGAACTGGGCGTGTCGCCCACCCTGGTGAACTTCATGATCCGCGATGCACTGGTGCATTGCCGCAAGGTGTCGGGAAGTCGCGCGGATACGTTTGCACGGCGTTGAGATCTGGCAATTGCGGTGCGCTCAATCACGAGCAGGCTCACTCCCACACGGGATCTTCCACCCTGGACCCATGCCAAGCGCATATCCCCTGTGAGAGCCCGCTTGCTCGCTAAGGCTGACTCAAGATCAATGAGGACCTTGATCCCTGAAACTCAAGCCAGCACACACCGTTCGAAAAACCGCTCCCTCCCCAACACCATCAACGCCGCCCGCTTGTGCGGAAAGTCGAACTCCTTCTCGCAGTGAAACCGCTGCCCCTGCATGTACCCGATCATCTTCGCGTTGTCCGCGCGCGGCTCGGCGACTACTCGCTGGGTGCGCGGGTCATCGAGAAACAGGTAGTGCGTCAGCGCCGATAACCAACTCGCCACTTTGTGCGGGCCGCGGTGCTGCTCTTCACCTACCAGCATATGGATTCCACGGTCGTAATCGCCCGCCTGGTAGAACGGCGCGAGGCGGTCCTCCTTGGCCCAGTAGGCCTCGAAGTAGGCAAACGGCTGGTCATCGAAACAGCCGATCAGCGTCAGCGTGTGCGGGTCGGCCAGCAACTTGGCCAGATACTCCCGATGCTGATCGAGGCTGCCCTCCTCCTGCCAGAAACTCGCAACCCGCGCGCTGTTCTGCCAGCGATTGAAGCGCGCCAGGTCATGTTCGATATCGACCGTGCGCAGGGATATCCATGCCCCCAACCGCGCATCGAACCGTCGGTACACCTCGCCCCGAGGTTTGAGCGGCCGCAAGGGGTGGCGTTTGCCGCCGCTGATCACTGGATGCTGTGGGTAGCTGTTTACACTGGCCTGGCTCAACCAGGGGCGGGGCAACTGCCAGAACAGCGCGCGCTCGCAACGGTATTGGCCACTGACTTCACCGGTGACCAGCAAGCCGCTGAGCAGTGCCTCGGTGGGCAGTTCATCAAGGTGCCAGGTCAAGTGCTGACAGGCTGAATCGCGGGCGAACAACCAATAACAGGCCAGGTACAAGACTTCGCTGTCCGGGTGTTCGCAACGTTGCTCGATGGCCACGTGCAGCGCAGGCACGCGGTTCACTCGCAAGCTGAGCAACGGCTGCCCGTCGCAGCCGAGGCTCAAGCGGTCGGTGGTTTCATCCGCCATAAGGCACCGGCCATCGGGCAGAGCCAGGGCAGTCAGAGCGTTCAGATCAGGCATGGGTCAGGCTCACGTTAGTCGTCCACTGTTAAACGAGGTGACGTGAGCCGATCAGGGAAATTTAACCGAAGACAGAAAATACCCGACGTGCGATCCCCATCAGTCCCCAGGAACAGGGACCACGGCGATTTGGTACGGCGCAAAAATTTTCATCATCTGGCCGCTCTCCCGCAACCCTTGCAGCAATTTGCCAAAGGCTTCACCGCTGATGGGTGCCGCAGGACGAAGCATTGCGTAATGGTGATAGACCTGGTCCACCCGCTGGGACACCAGCAACTGAGCGGCGACTTTTGCGTTGCGCAGAAGGTAATCGCTCAGGTACGACCGCGTGACCAACGCGATGTCCGCACGGCCGCGCAGCACCATGAGCAAATTGCTGTCATGGGAATAGGTCAGAGAGGCGTTGTAGCGTTGCGCAAGTATTTTGGGGTCGGCATCGAAGTTGGCGAACTCGTAGTGATACCCGCTGAAAAGTGCCAAACGTTTGCCGGCAAGTTCGGCAAAATAGTCTTGCTGGCGGTCCGGCAGTTGTTGCGCGACGAAAATCTCGGCATCTTCCAGGCCCATGTCGACCGTAACATGTGGAATATCCTTCCAGCCCCAATCAGGATTCTCGAAGATCGCCATGTCCACCCGGCCTTGCTTGAAATCACCAAAGCGGCGGGGAATCGAAGTTGGCACCAGGACAAACTGGTAGTCATGCTGGGCAACATTCAATGCTTCGACCAGCTGTGGCAGCAAGCCAGTGTCGGCCCCCATTTCCGGACGCACAGTATAGGGAGGGAAATGCGCCGCTCCGACTCGAACCAGCTGTGCCGCCTGGGAAGGCAGTAACCATAATGCGGGAAGCGCCGCCAGTAAAAACCGGAAGGCCGTCCGTGTTGGCGAGGACATCAAAACAACCTACTCCCGAAAATTACGCGCTATGCATTCAAGCCAGGCGGTTTCGCCCGATTAGCCAGAGGCTACTGGCAAATCACCACTATCGTGGCTCTTTCAATACCATGATAAGGGCTTCGTCCGCCAGTTGATCCAGGCTCATGCTGCCGCCGGCACGAAACCAGGTGGTGGTCCAGGACAGCGCCCCCGTCAGGAAACGACGCGTGATAAACACATCGCCGCCAATCAAACCGGCGTCCTTGGCCTCTCCCAGCACCTGCAACCATAGCTCTTCGTAGATATCGCGCAGGGCCAGCACCTGCGCCTGGCCCTCCTCGGATAACGACCGCCATTCGTAGACCAGCACGGCCATGGCCTCGCCGCTGCCCCCCATGATCGATTGCAGTTCGCAACGAATCAGCGCCAGCACCCGCTCACGCACGCTTGCGGCGTCACCGAGGGCGGCACGCATGAGCGCCGTGTTGTAGCGGATGGTTTCCTCCATCACTGCGCGCAGGATGTCGTCCTTGCTTTTGAAGTGATGAAAAATACTGCCCGACTGTATGCCCACGGCGCCGGCCAGGTCGCGCACGGTGGTGCGCTCGTAGCCTTTATTGCGAAACAGGTGGGCGGCCACTTGCAGCAGTTTGCCGCGGGCGCTGTCCGGGTCGGTCAACTGGCCGCTGTCGACCAGTTCGCGCATGACGCCCAGGGCTTTTTGCTCGTCCACCCATTCTCTCCTACAGTCGATCAATCCAGATGCGCCGCTCGCCGCTGAAACCGCGGGCTTGCGCGGGCAATTTAAGCTGGCGCCGGCAACCAAGCAAGCGCTCGGGAAGAAGATATTTCAAGGCATTTACAAACCAAGCGCTTGCTTGGTAGTCTCGAATCGCGAATCAGCAGTCTCGCAGCGGTAGTCTCCCAATACTGTCGACGGAGGTGAGCATGAAGCCAACTGTGCCGGAAACCATTCGCATCGGGTGCGCCAGCGCGTTCTGGGGCGACACTTCGACGGCCGCGGCGCAGCTGGTGGAAGGGGGAAGCCTGGACTATCTGGTGTTCGACTACCTGGCAGAAATCACCCTGTCGATCATGGCCGGAGCGCGGATGAAAGATCCCCAGGCCGGTTATGCCAGCGATTTCGTCGAAGTTCTCACTCCGCTGCTCAGGCAACTCGCCGAGCAAGGCATTCGGGTGATCAGCAACGCAGGCGGGATCAATCCACAAGCCTGCGCTGCGACCCTGCAAGCGGCTTGCGACAAGGCCGGGGTGGGGTTGAAAATTGCCGTGTTGCTGGGCGACGACCTGCAACCGCAGCTCAAGCAGCTCAGGACCCTCGGCATCCAGGAGATGTTCAGTGGCGCGCCGTTGCCGGCGATGTGCGTCTCGACGAACGCTTACCTCGGTGCACCTGGCATCGTCGAAGCCTTGCGCCTGGGGGCGGATATCATCATCACCGGGCGGGTGGTCGACAGTGCCGTGGTCAGCGCCGCCCTGGTGCATGAGTTCGGCTGGTCGTGGCAGGACTACGACAAACTCGCCCAGGCCGCCCTCGCCGGCCACATCATCGAATGCGGAGCCCAATGCACCGGGGGCAACTTCACCGACTGGCGTGAGGTGCCAGACTACGAACACATCGGTTTCCCCATCGTCGAAGTCAGCCGCGACAGCCAGTTTATCGTCAGCAAACCCGAAGGCTCCGGCGGCCTGGTGACGCCGCTGACCGTGGGCGAACAGATGCTCTATGAAATCGGCGACCCGCAAGCCTACCTGCTGCCTGATGTGGTGTGTGATTTCACCCGGGTCAGGCTCGTGCAACAGGGTAAAAACCGGGTTCAGGTGCACGGCGCCAAGGGCCTGCCACCCACTGACCAGTACAAGGTCAGCGCCACCTTCCTCGACGGTTTTCGCTGCACTGCCAGTTGTCTGATCGCCGGGATCGATGCGGTCGACAAGGCCCGACGCGTCAGCGCCGCGATTATCAACAAAACCTCGGACATCTTCAGCCAGCGCGGCTGGTTGCCCTACAGCGAGGTCAATGTCGAACTGCTCGGCAGCGAAGCCACCTACGGTTCTCACGGTCAGCGCCAGGACACCCGCGAGGTGGTGATCAAGCTGGCGGTGAGGCATCCGGACAAACAGGCGTTGATCCTGTTCTCCCGGGAAATAGCCCAGGCCGCGACCGGCATGGCGCCAGGGTTGACCGGGATCGTCGGTGGGCGACCGACGGTGTACCCGCTGATCCGCCTGTTCTCATTCCTGATCGATAAATCCGCGTGCACCCTGGGTATTCACTTCGACGGTCAGCGCCATCCCTGTGCCCTGCCCGCCATCGCGACGCTCGACACCCAGGACTTGCCGGTGCCGCTCGACCCGCCCAAACCGGTCGGCCTGGCCGACGCCAGCGTCGAGCTGGTCAAGCTGGCGGTTGCGCGCTCCGGGGACAAGGGCAACCACAGCAATATCGGGGTCATGGCCCGCGAAGCAGAGTACCTGCCGTGGATCGCCGAAGCCTTGACCCCGGAGGTGCTGGTCGACTGGATGAGCCATGTTCTCGACCCGGTATACGGGCGAGTCGAGCGCTGGTACCTGCCGGCCACCCACAGCCTGAACTTCCTGCTGGAGAACGCCCTCGGCGGCGGTGGCGTGGCCAGTCTGCGCATCGACCCGCAAGGCAAGGCGTTCGCCCAGCAGCTGCTGGAAATCCAGATACCGGTGCCGCAAAGCATCGCCGACCAGGTCAACTAGAGGACTGTCACCGTGGCCTACGATTCGATTTTCAAAGCCGGCTTGTTTACCGGGCAAAACATCATCGTGACCGGTGGCGGCAGCGGCATCGGCCGTTGCACCGCCCATGAACTGGCGGCATTGGGTGCCCATGTACTGCTGGTGGGGCGCAACGCGGCCAAGCTGGAGAACGTCGCCGGCGAGATAACCGCAGATGGCGGCCAGGCCGACTGGGTCGTGTGCGATATCCGTGAGGAAGAAACGGTGCGGCATATTGTCAGCGAATTGATCCGCGAGCATGGCCCCATCCACGGCCTGGTCAACAATGCCGGTGGGCAGTTCCCCTCGGCGCTGGCCTCAATCAACCAGAAGGGTTTCGAGACCGTGATGCGCACCAACCTGGTGGGCGGTTTCCTGATGGCCAGGGAAGTGTTCAATCAATCCATGAGCAAGCACGGCGGCTCGATCGTCAACATGCTCGCCGACATGTGGGGCGGCATGCCGGGCATGGGCCATTCCGGCGCCTCGCGCTCGGGCATGGACAACCTGACAAAAACGGCGGCATTCGAATGGGGGTACGCCGGCGTGCGGGTCAACGCGGTGGCGCCCGGCTGGATCGCTTCAAGTGGCATGGACACTTACGAGGGTGCGTTCAAGGCAGTGATTCCGACCCTGCGCGAGCATGTACCGCTCAAGCGCATCGGCACCGAATCGGAAGTCAGCGCGGCGATCGTTTTCCTGCTCAGCCCGGCGGCGACATTCATTAGCGGCAGCACCCTGCGCATCGATGGCGCGGCGAGTCTTGGCGGGCGGGCGTGGCCCATGCACAAGGCGCACAACAGCGAGTCGTACAACGGCTTCCACCGAGCGTACCTGCCCGAAGTACTTCAGGACAAGGACTAAGCCATGCCGGTCATACAGTCCCAGGTCGACCCCTTCAGCCAACATTTCGCGCAGAACCATGCCGCAATGCTGACGGGTATCGAGCAGGTGCGTCAGCTCGAACAGAATCTTCTGAACAAGGCTGCCGAGGCAAAATCCAGGTTCGACCAGCGCGGGCAATTGCTGCCCCGGGAACGTCTCAACCTGCTACTGGATCCCGGCGCGCCTTTTCTTGAATTGGCGAGTCTGGCCGGTTACAAGCTGCACGATGACAAGGATGGCCATTCGGCGGGTGGCGGCCTGATCGCCGGCATCGGTTACGTGTCGGGTGTGCGCGTGCTGGTGGTGGCGAACAACAGCGCGATCAAAGGCGGGACCATTTCCCCAAGTGGTCTGAAAAAATCCCTGCGCCTGCAGCAGATCGCCATGGAGAACAAGCTGCCGGTCATTACCCTGGCCGAAAGCGGTGGTGCCAACCTCAATTATGCGGCGGAGATTTTTGTCGAAGGCGCACGCAGCTTTGCCAATCAGGCCCGGATGTCGGCCATGGGCTTGCCGCAGATTACCGTGGTGCACGGCTCGGCCACGGCGGGCGGTGCTTATCAGCCCGGCCTCTCCGATTACGTGGTGGTGGTGCGCGGCAAGGCCAAGCTGTTTCTGGCCGGGCCGCCACTGCTCAAGGCGGCCACGGGCGAGATCGCCACCGATGAGGAGCTTGGCGGTGCCGAGATGCACGCACAAGTGGCAGGTACGGCGGAGTACCTGGCGGAAAACGATGCCGACGGCGTGCGCCAGGTGCGCGAGATTCTGCGCCTGCTGCCATGGAACGCACGCCTGGCCATGCCCCCTCGGCCATCGTTCGAAGAACCTCTATACCCCATCGACGAGTTGCTCGGGCTGATCCCCGACGACGCGAAAAAACCCTACGACGCGCGGGAGATCATTGCGCGGATCGCCGACGGGTCGAATTTCCTCGAGTTCAAGGGCGAGTACGATCAGCAGACAATCTGCGGGCATTTGCAGATCCAGGGTCGCGCCTGCGGCTTCATCGGCAACAACGGCCCGATCACGCCCAGGGGGGCGAGCAAGGCGGCGCAATTCATTCAGCTGTGTGACCAGAGCCAGACGCCCCTGCTGTTCTTTCACAACACCACCGGGTTCATGGTCGGCACCGAGTCGGAACAGCAAGGCGTGATCAAACATGGTGCGAAGATGATCCAGGCAGTCGCCAACGCCCGCGTGCCCAAATTGACCATCGTCGTCGGCGGTTCCTACGGCGCCGGCAACTATGCCATGTGCGGTCGCGGCCTCGATCCGCGCTTCATCTTCGCCTGGCCCAACAGCCGCACGGCGGTCATGGGTGGCGCCCAGGCGGGCAAGGTACTGCGCATTGTCACCGAGGCCAAACAACTCAAGGATGGCCTGGTGCCCGATCCGAAAATGCTCGACATGCTGGAGCAGGTCACTGCGCAGAAACTCGACGGCCAGTCCACTGCCCTGTATGGCAGCGCCAACTTGTGGGACGACGGCCTGATCGATCCGCGCGACACCCGGACCTTGCTCGGCTACCTGCTGGACATCTGCCACGAGGCCGAAGTGCGGCCATTGCACGCCAACAGTTTTGGTGTAGCCCGCTTCTAAAGGGCGATCAGGAGAACAATAAAAATGATCTTCACCCAGGAACACGAAGCACTGCGCCGCACGGTCCGGCAATTCGTCGACAACGAGATCAATCCCCACGTCGACGAATGGGAAAAAGCCGGGCGTTTTCCCATTCACCAGCTCTTTCGCAAGGCCGGCGAACTGGGCCTGCTGGGAATTTCCAAACCGGAGAAGTTTGGCGGCATGGGGCTGGACTACAGCTACTCGATCGTCGCGGCCGAGGAGTTCGGCACCATTCACTGCGGCGGTATTCCGATGTCCATCGGCGTACAGACCGACATGTGCACCCCGGCGTTGGCGCGTTTTGGTAGCGACGAACTGCGGGAAGAATTTCTGCGCCCGGCGATCACTGGTGAGCAGGTCGGTTGCATCGGCGTGTCGGAGGTCGGAGCCGGTTCTGACGTCGCCGGGCTCAAAACCAGCGCACGCAAGGATGGCGACGATTATGTGATCAACGGCAGCAAAATGTGGATCACCAACTCACCGAGCGCCGATTTCATCTGTTTGCTGGCCAACACTTCGGACGACAAGCCGCACATCAACAAGTCGCTGATCATGGTGCCCATGAATACTGCGGGCATCAGCCTCAGCTCGCACCTGGACAAGCTCGGCATGCGCAGTTCGGAAACCGCCCAGGTGTTTTTTGACAATGTGCGTATACCGCAGCGCAACCGCATTGGCCACGAAGGGGCAGGCTTCATGATGCAGATGCTGCAGTTCCAGGAAGAACGCCTGTTCGGTGCGGCCAACATGCTCAAGGGCCTGGAGTACTGCGTCGACAGCACGATCGAGTACTGCAAGGAGCGCAAGACTTTTGGCAATGCGCTGATCGACAACCAGGTGATTCACTTTCGCCTGGCCGAACTGCAAACCGAAATCGAGTGCCTGCGGGCGCTGGTCTATCAGGCCACCGAGCAATACATCAAGGGCCAGGACGTCACCCGCCTGGCGTCGATGGCCAAGCTCAAGGCCGGGCGCCTGGGGCGTGAAGTCAGCGACAGCTGCCTGCAATACTGGGGCGGCATGGGCTTCATGTGGGACAACCCCGTGGCACGGGCCTATCGGGATGTGCGCCTGGTGTCGATCGGCGGGGGCGCCGACGAAATCATGTTGGGGATCATCTGCAAACTCATGGGCATCCTGCCAGGGAAGAAGAAATGAACCGCTTGCCGGTATGCCAGACGTTGCTGCTCGAATTGCATAACGGCGTGCTGCACGTCACGCTCAATCGCCCGGAAAGTCGCAACGCCATGAGCTTGCAAATGGTTGCCGAACTGCGGGGCTTGTTGGCGAGCGTGCGCGAGGACCAAGCCATTCGGGCATTGGTGATCGGCGGCGCCGGGGGGCATTTTTGCGCCGGCGGCGACATCAAGGATATGGCCAACGCCCGAACTCAAGGCCCGGAAGGGTTTCGTGAGCTGAATCGGGCGTTTGGTGCGCTGCTGCAGGAAGTGCAGCACGCGCCGCAAGTGGTGATCACGGTGCTGCAGGGCGCAGTACTGGGCGGTGGCCTGGGGCTGGCGTGCGTGAGCGATGTCGCGCTGGCGGATCACCAGGCGCAGTTCGGTTTGCCGGAAACCAGCCTCGGAGTCCTGCCGGCGCAGATCGCCCCGTTCGTGGTCCAGCGCATTGGCTTGACGCAAGCACGGCGCCTGGCGCTGACGGCCGCGCGATTTGATGGCACCCAGGCGCGACAGATCGGCCTGGTGCACTTCGTCGAGCATGACGCCCAGGCCCTGGCCGAGCGGCTCGATGAAGTGCTGGCCCATGTGCTGCGTTGCGCGCCGGGAGCGAATGCACTGACCAAGCGTCTGTTGCTGGCCAGTGCCGGACAGCCGACTGATGCCTTGCTGGATGAAGCGGCGCAATGGTTCAGCGACGCAGTGACCGGGCCTGAAGGAGTCGAGGGGACTATGGCTTTCGTGCAAAAACGTAAACCAGGATGGGCTCTGTGACAGCATCGCAGGCAAGCCAGCTCCCACAGGGTTCGTCAACGCCACAGATCCCCTGTGGGAGCGGGCTTGCTCGCGTAGAGGCCCGAAAATCCACCGTGTAACCAGAGCGAAGACTCCATGCCCTCCTTCAACAAAATCCTGGTCGCCAACCGCGGTGAAATCGCCTGTCGCATCCAGCGCACCGCCCAAGCCCTCGGCTATCGCACCGTCGCCGTCTTCAGTGACGCCGACGCCGACGCACTGCACGTGCGCATGGCCGATGAGGCCGTGAACATAGGCCCGGCCCCGGTGCAACAGTCTTACCTGAGCATTGCGGCGATCATCGACGCCGCGCGCCGCACGGGTGCCGACGCCATTCACCCGGGCTATGGTTTCCTCTCGGAAAACGCCAAATTTGCCCTCGCCTGCCGGGAGGCCGGCCTGACCTTTATTGGCCCGAGCCCCGAAGCCATAGAACTGATGGGCAGCAAACGGCTGTCGAAAATCGCCATGCTTGCCGCAGGAGTGCCCTGTATCGATGGCTATCAGGGCGCTGAACAGGACGACGCGAGCCTCGGTCGTGAAGCCGCGCGCCTGGGTTATCCACTGATGATCAAGGCCAGTGCCGGAGGCGGCGGTCGCGGCATGCGCCTGGTACAGGATGCAAGTGACCTGCTGGCGCAGATTCACACCGCACGTTCCGAAGCGTTGAACGGTTTTGGCAGCGATGAGTTGATCCTGGAACAGGCGCTGATCGATCCTCGGCATGTCGAGGTGCAACTGTTTGGCGACCAGCACGGCAACCTGATTTACCTCGGGGAGCGCGACTGTTCGATTCAACGCCGCCATCAGAAAGTCATCGAGGAAGCGCCCTGCCCGGTGATGACCGAAGCCTTGCGCCAGGCCATGGGAGAAGCGGCGCTCAAGGCCGGCCGCGCGGTGAATTACGTCGGCGCCGGGACCGTGGAGTTCCTGCTGGACCGGAAAGGGCGGTTTTACTTCCTGGAAATGAACACCCGTCTGCAAGTCGAGCACCCGGTGACCGAAATGATCACCGGCCTCGATTTGGTGGCGTGGCAGTTGCTGGTCGCGCAAGGACTGCCGCTGCCGTTGCGCCAGGACCAAGTGCAGCTCACCGGTCATGCCATGGAAGTGCGCTTGTACGCCGAAGACCCAACCCAGGGCTTTTTACCGCAAACCGGACGTGTCGGGGTATGGGAGCCCGTCTTGCAAAGCACTGTGCGGATCGACCACGGCTTGATTGCGGGCCAGAATATCAGCCCGTTCTACGACCCGATGCTCGGCAAAATCATCGCCCACGGCGCCACCCGCGAGGAAGCCCGGCGCAAGCTGGTGCGCGCCGTGCAGGACAGCGTGCTGCTGGGCGTGCAGACCAATCAGGCGCTACTGGCGCGCCTGTTGGAACATCCACAGTTCGTCAGCGGTGAATTCAACACCGGGTTCATCGCGACCCATTTCGCCGATCACGACTGTTTGCGCCCGCGGGTGCCGAGCGCTGCAGAACTGGCGATCGCAGCCGCACTGTTCCATCACCATTCGGCCCGGGTGCATGCCGGGCCGCTGGCCGGCTGGCGCAGCAATGCCAGCGTACCCCTGCTCTATCGCCTGGGCCTGGCGGAGCAGGACTGGGCCGTGGAGTTGAATGGGCTTGCAGGACAACCCTACCGGGTACACATCGCCGGCCAGGCCCTGACCCTGAACGTGATCGAATGCGACGGCTGTTGGGCCATCCTGGACATCGACGGCATTCGCCAGCGCCATGCCTACCGTCTCGAAGCCGACCGCCTGTGGCTGTTCACCCGTCCCGGCAGCCTGTGCCTGGAAGACCGCACGCAAGCGCCGGTCAGCGCGCAGGCCAGTATCAGCTCCGGCACCCTCAAGGCACCGATGGATGGCGCCATCGTCGACGTACTGGTCAGCGAGGGCAGCACCGTGCACAAAGGCCAACTGCTGGTGGTGCTGGAGGCCATGAAAATGGAGCATCCGCTGAAGTCCGGCATCGACGGCGTGCTCAAGCGCCTGCAGGTCAGTGTCGGCGACCAGGTGAAAAATCGGCAGATTTTGCTCGAGGTCGAATAAGCCGCTAGGCGGAACCGCAGGGTTTGGCTACGCTCAAAGCCTATCAGGACGCGGATACCAGGAAACCTGCGATGCCCCATTGGCTGGTCATTGATCTTGAAGCCACCACCGATGAGGGTGGTTGGCCAGTAACGGAAATGGAAATCATCGAAATCGGTGCCACCCTGGTGGATCGCCAAGGTCGCGAGCTCGATCATTTCCAGCGTTTCGTCCGGCCGCTACGCCGTCCCTTGCTGACGCCGTTCTGCCGCGAACTGACGCACATCACCCAGGCCAACATCGACGCCGCGCAGCCCCTGGACGAAGTCTGGGCTGCCTTCGAGCGCTGGCTCGGCCAGCATGAATCACGCCTGGAGGGCTGGGCCAGCTGGGGCGACTACGATCGCCAGCAGCTGGTACAGGAGTGGCAACGCCTGCAACTCGACAGCCTGCTCGGTCGGGTGCCGCACATGAACCTCAAGCAGCGCTTCGCCAAGGTGCGCAGGCTGGAACGCCCGCTGGGCCTCAACGGCGCCCTGCAACTGGCGGGCATGCAGTTCACCGGGCAACAACATCGGGCACTCGAGGACGCACGCAATACAGCGCGCCTGTTGCCGCTGATTCTCCCCGCCTAGAGTGGTGACGGCGCCCAGGGGCTTGTGCATACTGGCCGGCCCTTTTTAGCCCTTTTCGAGGAATCGCCCATGTTTAAAGTCAACGAGTACTTCGACGGCACCGTCAAGTCCATCGCCTTCGGCACTGCAGAAGGTCCCGCGACTATCGGCGTCATGGCACCGGGCGAGTATGAATTCGGCACCAGCCAGCGTGAAATCATGCATGTCGTGAGCGGCGCACTGACCGTCAAGCTGCCAGACAGCACCGACTGGGAAACCTTCGCTGCAGGCAGCCAGTTCAATGTGCCAGCTAACAGCAAGTTCCAGCTGAAAGTGGCTGTCGATACCGCTTACCTGTGCGAATACCGCGGCTAAAACCGCGGGTTTTCATAGCGAAAAAAATGCCCGGGCATCTGACCCGGGCATTTTTATTTCCAGCGCCGTTATTCGAGCACCGTCACTGGCATGCCGACTTCCAGCCGGCCATTGCCGTCGTTCACCAGGTTCTGGCCGAACATCGCGCCGTCAGCCTGGGCCCGGTATTTCTGCAAGGTGGCCAAGGGTTCACGGTCTTCGCTGCGTTGACCGGTCTGTGGATCGATCGTGGTCAGGATGCAGCGCGAACAGGGCTTGACCACCCGGAACTCGACATCACCGATGCGAATGCGCTTCCAGCCGTCCTCGGCAAATGCGTCACTGCCTTCGATGACCAGGTTGGGTCGAAAGCGCTGCATTTCCAGCGGGCGCCCGACCCGTTGCGACAGGTCTTGCAGGGACGCCTGGCCGATCAGCAACAGCGGAAAGCCGTCGGCGAAAGCCACTTGATCATCGTCCTTGCCATAGCCGGACTGGGTCGTACGGGCACGATCGAGGGGGATTTGTACCAGTCGAGTAGGTTTGCCTATGAACTCGCTGACCCAGGCACCCGCCTCGTCTCCGGCATCGGGTACGCGCAGGCTGTCGCTAAAGATGGTCACTCCGCGCAGTTCGGCATCGCCGCCAGGCAGGGATATATCAATGGTCGAATGCCCCGGAGCGCTAAGCGTCAGGCCGCCCTGGGCATTCCACAAGGCGGACAACTGGCTCATCGTTGCCACCGCACGCTGGGTGAGGAAGCGGCCGGTGGCTTCGTCCACCAGCATCCAGCGTCGATCACCGTCCACGCCCAGTCTGTCCAGGCTGACCTGTTGCAGGGCCTCGCCTTTGCCGGATTTCAGGGGGTAACGGTAGAGTGCGCTCAGATGCAGCATGGCCAGGTTCCTGAGGGGAAAACGTCACCCTATACGAGCTTGGGGCCTGAATCAAAGAACGGGTGTCTGGCGTTGATCAAACCGGTACTTCATCCAGCATCAATCGCTGGCGCACCACATCAACCAGCTTGTCCGGCTGGAACTTGGACAGGAAATTGTCACAACCCACCTTCTTCACCATCGACTCGTTGAAACTGCCGGACAACGACGTATGCAGCACCACGTAAAGCCCGCGCAAGCGCGGATCGTTGCGAATTTCGGTGGTCAGGCGGTAGCCGTCCATTTCCGGCATCTCGGCGTCAGTGAATACCATCAGCAACTTGTCGGTCATGTTCTCCCCTGTATCGGCCCAGGCCTTGAGCATCCTCAAGGCCTTGAGACCATCGCTGGCGATATGCATCTTTACGCCCAACTGGCCCAAGGTGTCGCGCAATTGCGCCAAGGCCACGTTTGAGTCATCCACCAGCAACACTTCACGGCCCCTTGCGCGCTCAAGCACCGGGTCCTCGAGTTTCTCGCGAGACACTTTGGCATTGTACGGGACGATTTCCGCCAAGACTTTCTCGACATCGATGATTTCCACCAACTGGTCATCCACCTTGCTGATCGCAGTCAGGTAGTGCTGGCGGCCGGCGCTGGTCGGTGGAGGCAGGATGGCTTCCCAGTTCATGTTCACGATCCGATCTACGCCACTGACCAGGAATGCCTGCACCGAGCGGTTGTATTCGGTGACGATGATCGTGCTGGTCGGCCCCGGAACCAATGGCCGCATGCCGATAGCCTGGGACAAGTCGATCACTGGCAGGGTCTGACCCCGCAAATTGACCACGCCGCAGACGAATGGGTGGCGCTGGGGCATCAGGGTCAGCTTTGGCAACTGCAACACTTCCTGGACCTTGAACACGTTGATCGCAAACAGTTGCCGGCCTGCCAGGCGGAACATGAGGATTTCAAGGCGATTCTCACCCACCAGTTGCGTGCGTTTATCTACCGTGTCGAGAATGCCGGCCATTATGACTCCTGGGCTTGTACGGGTGAGTTCATTAAAACGGTTTATCGGCTGCCAACGGCAGACCTTGACCCCTTGATTAAGATGCCCCGCTCCTGTGCCCGACCGAATACGCGGACGCCATCCGCAACAGCAGGAACGCAGCCGCTCTTGGCCAAAACGGAGGAATGCCTGAGTCACTTGCAACCTGATCAGCAACGACAACGATGCGATCGATTGATCTTGTCGATGCACACCGACCCGGCAACAGGCCCAAATCAGTGACCCACAACCTGACGGCGCGCCAGCTGGAAATCCTGCGCCTGATCGTTCGCGGCAAATCCACCCGGGAAATCGCCAGCGGCCTGGGGCTGAGCATCAAGACCGTGGAAACCCATCGCTCGCAGATCATGAAGCGCTTGCAGATCTACGACGTGGCCGGGCTGGTCCTGTTTGCCGTGCGTGAGCGGATCATCAGTCTGGATGATTAACGATCGTCGAACCGGTCAACAAGGGTGAGTTCGCCGGCAGATGCACTCGAAGGGCTGCCGGACGCGCCGCGAAGCGCAGGTTGTCGCCTTCCAGTGGCTCGCCATCAAGGTTGATGTAGAGCCCTTCCGAAACCTTGATTTCGACCCAGGGCAAGCGGGCGCGCACGAACATGTTGTCCAGACCGAAGCCATCGGCCAGCAGGTTCTTCAGGGTGCCGACCACTTCCTGGGGTGCAGGCAGAATGCTGATATCAAGCAAACCATCGTCAGCCAGTGCTTCGGGGCACAGGACGTGCCCGCCACCGGCCTGTCGACCATTGCCAATGCCCAGTGCCAGGAGCTCGCCGCTCCAGTGGAAATCAGGCCCCTGCAACTCGCCGTAGGCGGCGTGCAACTCGCTGAAACGCGACAATCCGGTAAACAGATAGGCAGCTCCACCGAGCACTTTTTTCAGGTCTTCCGACGTGTTGGCGGTGACCTGGCTACCGAAACCACCCGTGGCCATGTTCAAGAAAACTTGCGAGCCGGCTTCGCCCAGGTCAATGGCACTGGCCGGAGCATCCAGTAGCTCCAATGCGGGCCCAGGTTCCAGCGGTACCCCGGCGGCGCGTGCAAAATCATTCGCGGTGCCCAAGGGCATCAGCACCAGGCTGGCATCTGCCGAGTGATTGGCGATTGCTTCGGCGATATCGCGCAGGGTGCCATCTCCGCCCCCGGCGATAATCTGCACATAACCGGCATCCAGTGCCTCATCGACCAGCCGCTGGGCATCGCCAGCCTCCCAGGTCACCCGTACAGCCAGGTCCCAGCCCTGCTGCCGTTTCTCTTCAACTGCGTTACGCACCGCTTCGTTGAGCGCTTGCTTGCCGTGCAGAATTAACAGCGCTTTGCGTTCGCTCATGGCAGTCACTCCCAGGATTGGATTCCGTATGGCAGATGTTGACCGCGCCCACGGCCAAAAAAGCCGTAAAAAAAACCAAATATTTAAGCGAGGCCAGAGGCGAGTCCTACAGCGGTGACCATGCTGGCCCGGTGACCGGGTGCAACACGCACCCCTTAGTTGCCAGCCACAGGTGTCAGCCCAGGACTTCACTCAGTGGAATGAACCCGACAAGCTCGCCTTCGACCAGCGTGCGATCCTCCCGCACCTCAACCAGTCCCTCGGCCCACGCTGCACTGCGTAACACACCGGAGCTCTGGTTCTTGTAGATGATCGCCCGGCCGTTCTCCAGACGCCCTCGCAGGTACTCTCGACGATTGCCTGCCATCGGCCAGTCGAAACCCGCCGGCACCTGGAACTTCAGGGGTTCTACGTCCTGCACGCCTTGACGGCGCAAGAGATAAGGCCGGGTCAACAACGCAAAGGTCACCAGGGTCGAGGCCGGATTACCTGGCAGACCGATCACCGGCACCCCGCGAAAGTGCCCGAAGGTCAGCGGTTTTCCAGGCTTGATGGCGAGTTTCCATAGCGTCAGCTCACCCTCCTCGCGCAAGGCAATTCCAAGAAAGTCAGCCTCACCCACCGAGACGCCTCCGGTGGAAAGGATCAGGTCAACGTCGTTGAGCTCGCCGAGGCGAGCGCGGGTAGTGGGCAGGTCGTCGGGGAGAATACCGGCGTCGATCACCTCGCAACCCAGGCGCTGCAACCAGCTGCACAGCAGCACCCGGTTGCTGTTGTAGATTTGCCCCGGGCCGAGGGGCTGACCGGGCTCGATCAGTTCATCACCGGTGGAAAGCACCGCAACGCGAACCTTGCGAATGACTTCCAGCTCCGCGCAGCCCAGTGATGCCGCCAGGCCCTGTTCGATCGGGCCCAAGCGAGTCCCGGCCACCAGCACCTGTTCTCCGGCAGTGGTTTCCTGGCCCTGGGGACGGATGTTTTGCCCCACTTTCAGACTTTGGGTGAACGCTACTCGCCCGTCCGGCTGGACCTCGGCGTTTTCCTGCATCTCGACGCAGTCGGCACCCGCCGGCACTGGTGCACCGGTGAAAATTCGCGCACACGTACCGGACTGCAGGGGCTGCGGCGCGTTACCGGCGAAAATCTTCTGGCTAACCACCAGCGCTTCGCCGGTCCAGTCGCCCAAGCGCAACGCATAGCCGTCCATGGCGCTGTTCGGCCAGGGCGGCAAATCCAGGGTTGAGATCAAGTCATCGGCCAGAACGCGGCCCTGCACCTGGGCCAGGGGCAAGCGTTCACGCTGCAGAATAGGCGTGGCGCCAGCCATTTCCAGCAGGCGTGCCAGTGCGGCTTCGACCGGCATCAAAGTGCCGGTCTTGCCGGACTTACCCGCGGGATTCACAGGGAGCCGCCTGTTTCAGGTGAGTCACGAAGTTGCACGGGCGGTGCCGCGAGTCCAACTGTTCGGCGAGGATGCCATCCCACCCGGTACGTACTGCATTGGTCGAACCCGGCAGGCAGCAGACCAGCGTGCCATTGGCCAGGCCGGCCAGCGCACGGGATTGCACAGTGGAAGTGCCGATGTCGGCTACGGAAATTTGCCGAAACAGCTCGCCAAATCCGTCAACCTGCTTGTCCAGCAGGCAGCTCACCGCTTCCGGCGTGCTGTCGCGGCCGGTGAACCCGGTGCCGCCAGTGATCAGTACGACCTGCACGACATCTTCGGCAATCCAGTGGGCGACTTGCGCTCGAATTTTGTACAGATCATCTTTGAGCAGTACCCGCTCGGCCAGGCGATGCCCGGCAGCGCTCAGGCGGTCGACGAAGACCTGGCCAGAAGTGTCGGTTTCCAGGGTACGGGTGTCGCTGACCGTGAGCACCGCAATGTTCAGCGGCGCGAAAGGTACATCAGCCTTGGCTTTCATAGGCTCGTCCAGTTGTAGGAAAAACAGGCCGGTGTTATATCACAGCCCTCACTTTTTTCGCCGCCCCATGAAGGCTCGCCATGACCCTCGAGACCCAACTGCCGCCCTGCTCCATTCTGCTCCTGGCCGGCGGTCGCGGCCAACGCATGGGGGGGCAGGACAAAGGGTTGCTGGACTGGCACGGCGAGCCGCTGATTGCGCATCTGCACCGCAAGACCCGGCCACTGAGCGATGACCTGATTATTTCCTGCAATCGCAATCTGGACAAATACGCACCCTATGCCGACCGCCTGGTGCATGACGATGAAGGGGATTTCCCGGGGCCCCTGGCCGGGATTCGCGCAGGCCTGCAGGCCGCACGGCACCGCTTCATGATGGTCTTGCCGTGTGATGTGCCGCGCATTGATGCCGCGCTGCTGCAGGCCATGCGCGAAACCGCCAGCCGGCATCCCGAAAAACCCTTGATGCTGCGCCATGGCGAGCATTGGGAACCGCTGTTATGCATCATCCCCGCGGAACTCTGCCAGGCATTCGATGAGGCTTGGAGTGAGGGGGAACGCAGTCCCGGCCGGATAATGCGCAAACTGGGTGCGATCGCCCTGCAATGCCCCGAAAACGACCCGCGGCTGGCCAACCTGAATACCCCGGAGCTGTTAAGCAGCCACGGCACTGTGTCAGACTGACACTAGCCAAGGAACTTGCGCGCGTTGTACACGTCTACAAGATCAGTAACCAAAGAATTCATATCGGAGACACACTCATGACTCAACGGACCCTCGCCACTTTCATGCTCGCACTGGGCCTCGCGACCCTTGCCGGTTGCTCTTCGCCTACCGTGATCACCTTGAATGACGGTCGCGAAATCCAGGCTGTTGACGCACCAAAGTATGATGAAGATTCCGGTTTCTACGAGTTCCAGCAACTCGACGGTAAAGAAACCCGCATCAACAAGGATCAGGTTCGTACCGTTAAAGAGCTGTAATCTTTACGGCATAGCCCGATACAGAAAAGCCCGCTTCTGCGGGCTTTTTCATGCCTGCAATACCGTCATCACCAGTCCAGAAACAGCGAGCTTTCAAAACAACGCTCCTGCCCGGTGAGCGGGTCCACGAAACGCAAGCCCTGGGCCAGCAGCTTCAAGGGATTGGCATAGTCATCGACGACGTCCTTGAGCACCTGGGGATAGAACGGATCATTACAGATGCCCGCGCCCAGGGCGGCCATGTGCACGCGCAGCTGATGTTTCTTGCCCGTGACCGGGTACAGCGCATAACGCCAGAGGTCGCCATTCTTTTCCCTAACGTCCACGGCTGTCTCGGTATTGGTCGCGCCGGGACCTTCCTGCATGCGGAAAAAAGGTTCGCCCTCCACCAGCCGACTTTTGTGCACCAGCGGGAAACACAGCCCGGGCAACGCAGGAGCAATAGCTTCGTAGCGTTTTTCGATCTGCCGGGTCGGGAACAGGGACTGGTAGGCCGAGCGGCTGTCAGGATGGGCTGAAAACAGCACGAGGCCCGCTGTGTGGCGATCAATGCGATGCAGGGGCACCAGATGCGGATTATCCAGGCGATGGATCAACCTGCGTAGCAGGGTTTGCTCGACGTATTCACCGGCAGGCGTTACTGGCAGGAAGTGCGGCTTGTCCGCCACCACCAGATGCTCATCTGCGTACAGGATCGACTCGACCACCGGAATCGGTTTTTCATCCGCGACTTCCCGAAAATAATAAATGCGCAGACCTTCCTTGTACGGCAAGTCGAGGGGGATAGGTTGCCCAAAGCCATCCAGGACACGACCGCGGGCGATGCGGTCGAGCCATTGCTCGCGGCCGATGGCACTGAAGTGCTCGCACAGGCAGTCGAGCACGGTCTGCCACGCACCCGGGGGCAGATACAGAGTACTGGCTTGAGTGCGCGCAGCACAAAACGATGAAGTGGACATAAGAACGCTCTGACCCCTAATGCAGGTCAGCATTATCCTGCAGCGGCCAGAACGATCCTAGAAGAGATTACTCACGCCGGTATCCGGTCGCGGGCGGCGGCCTCGGTGAACTCCTTGAGCCAGCGCAACACGTCGACCGCCTCCCAGCGGCCAGGGTCATACAATGCGTACAGCAAGCCCTGGTAACCGACCACATCCAGCTGCCGGTGATACCCTGCACGCTGGAACAAGGCTTCGATTTCGGCGAAACAGGTGTTGAAATGCAGTTTGTTGAAGGGGGTCTTCCCTTCGGTCACCAGGCCGTCCAGGCGCAGTTCGAGAACGGCCTCTCGCACCACGTCCGCCGACATGCGGTTCACGCTGTTCTTCAACTGTTCGACATTGACCATGACTCATCCTCTGACTCGCAGGATCGCCCGCAAGACAGGCCATCCGAATAACTGTATACACATACAGTAACCGAATCAGCGAGCTTTCGCCAACGGATCAATCGGGCAGAGCGATAAGTGGAGCGCTGTTCAACGCAAAAAAGCCACTACCTGCTCGGCATCGAATGGCCAGTCCAGCTCCGCTCCAGTATCCACGCGGCGCAGCACCGGGATTCGCAAGCCGTAGTCCTCGACCCAGTCCTCGTTCTCGGCAATGTCGATCAGCTCGACCAGCAAACCGTGTTCGACCAGGGGCATCAACTCTTCTTCGGCAAGTTCACACAGATGGCAACCAAGGGTGCCGAACAGCTGGCATTCAGGAGGCATGGCGAGGGGCCCAGGCAAAGTAGGGGTTCATTCTAGGCCCACGATTCAAGTCAGTCGAGACGAAGCCTGCAGCCCCTGGGCAATGGCGGTTCGAGGTACCTGGCAATCCCCTGACTCAAATCATTCCCGGCAAATGCCATATGAGTGATGCTCGGTATTTTTTTGCCTCTACGCTTCATTAGCCAACTTCAAATTCGGAGAGTCCGTGTTCGCCAATCTGCTGATCATCCTCGCCTCCTCACTGGTGGTGATTGCGCTGTTCCAGCGACTGCGCCTGCCGCCGGTCCTGGGCTACCTGTGCGTAGGGCTGATGATCGGACCCACTGCGTTCAATTGGGTCAATGAAAGCGAAGAGCTGCCCGATCTCGCCGAGCTGGGCGTGGTGTTCCTGCTATTTTCCCTGGGGCTGGAATTTTCCCTGTCGAAAATGCTGGCACTGCGACAGGTGGTGTTCGGCCTTGGCAGCCTGCAAGTGCTGATATGTGCGGTATTGCTGGGAAGCCTGCTGATGCTGTTCGGCATGCCGGGTATACCTGCGCTGTTACTGGGTGCGGGGCTGGCCCTGTCATCCACCGCCATCGTCAGCAAGGAGCTTGGCAGCCTTGGTGAAATATTCAGCAGCCACGGCCAGAACGCCATCGCCGTGCTGTTGTTCCAGGACGTGGTCGCCGTTCTGTTGCTGACACTGGTGCCCGTGTTTGCAGGCAGTAGCGAGCAACCCTGGTACTGGGCGCTGCCCATGACGCTGGGCAAAACCCTGGTGTTGTTTGTCGGCTTGCTGATGGCCAGCCGCTGGCTGTTGCCGCGGTTATTCCATGAGGTGGCGGCGGCTCGCTCCGCAGAGCTGTTTGTGCTGCTGGCGCTGGTGATTGTCCTGCTCACCGCGTGGCTGACCCACCTGCTAGGCCTGTCGCCTGCACTGGGGGCGTTTCTCGCCGGCATGTTGCTGGGGGAAAGCCACTACCGCCATCAGATCGAGGCTGACATCCGCCCCTTCCGCGACATCCTCCTGGGATTGTTTTTTGTCAGCATCGGCATGTTGATCGACTTGCAGCTATTTGCCAGCCATGGCCTGCTGATCCTGGGGTTGACGCTGGCGTTGCTGCTGATCAAGGGCAGCGTTGTCGCGCTGCTGGTCAAATGGCGTGGCAGTGACACCGAAACCGCCTGGCGCAGCGGCCTCGCGCTGGCCCAGGGCGGGGAGTTCTGCTTTGCGCTGATGGCGCAAATGCAAACGAGCAAAATGCTTGCGGGCGACTTCGCCGCACTGCTGCTTGCCGCCACTTTTTGCTCGATGCTGGTGGCGCCCTTGCTCCTGCGCGCAGCGCCGCGTATAGCAGCGCGCTTGCATCGCAAACCTAACGAAGAAGCGCAGCTGGAACAAATCAGCGCACTCAATGCTGGCCTGGACGGTCACGTAGTCATCTGCGGATACGGCCGGGTTGGCCAGTCCATCGGCCGCTTCCTGCGCCATGAACATCAAGCCTACATTGCGCTGGACAACGACCCGGTGCGAGTACAGGAGGCCGCTGTCAGCGAACGTTGCGTGCACTACGGCGACTCCCGCCGCGGCGAACTGCTGCTCGCAGTGGGACTGGACCGCGCCCGGCTGCTGGTGATTGCCGTGGACCGGGCCGACATTGCCATGCTCATCCTCAAGCAGGCGCGCGTGCTCAACTCGAGCGTGCCGATCCTGGTGCGCACTCGCGATGACAGCCAGCTCGCCGAATTGAATGCAGCAGGGGCCAGCGAGGTCGTCCCGGAACTGCTGGAATCGAGCCTGATGCTCGCCTCCCACGCGCTGATCATGCTCGGCCTGCCCGCACAACAGGTTAAGGACCGGGTAGACCAGGTTCGCAGCGATCGCTATCGCCTGTTGCACGACTTCTATCCAGGTTCGGACGACGATGAACGTTGAATCAATCCTGGCTGACCGCGCCGATCTTGTGGATCGCCAGGTCCGCACCGTGATACTCATCTTCCTGGCTCAAGCGCAGGCCATGCAGCGCCTTAATGCCGCCATAGATCGCCAGGCCGCCGAGCAGTGCCACGATTATGCCCAGCGCCGTACCGATCAACTGGCTGATCAGGCTGACGCCGCCCAGGCCGCCCAGTGCGACTTGGCCGAATATCCCGCAGGCGATCCCACCCCAAACCCCGCACAGGCCATGCAGCGGCCACACTCCCAGCACATCGTCGATGCGCCATTTGACTTGCGCGGCAGTAAAACACCAGACAAACAGCGCCCCGGCAATCGCACCGGTAACGAGAGCGCCCACCGGGTGCATCAAATCGGAACCGGCGCAGATCGCAACCAGACCGGCCAACGGCCCGTTATGCAGAAAGCCGGGGTCGTTGCGCCCGACGATCAGTGCCGCCACAGTACCGCCCACCATGGCCATCAGCGAGTTCACTGCCACCAGTCCGCTGACGTCACCCAGGGTCTGCGCGCTCATGACGTTGAACCCGAACCAACCAACGATCAGAATCCACGACCCCAACGCCAGGAACGGAATGCTCGACGGCGCGAACGCAACCAGACGGCCGTCGCGATATCGGCCCTGCCGTGGTCCCAACAGCAACACGGCCGCCAGCGCCAGCCAGCCGCCCATGGCATGGACTACCACCGACCCGGCAAAGTCATGGAAGCTGGCGCCAAAACGCGCCAGCAGCCAGGCTTGCAGGCCGTAGTTGCCATTCCACATCATGCCTTCGAAAAACGGGTAGATGAACGCCACGATCAAAGCTGTCGCGCACAGCTGTGGTACAAACCTTGCGCGCTCGGCGATGCCCCCGGAGATGATGGCCGGGATTGCAGCAGCGAAGGTCAGCAGGAAAAAAAACTTCACCAGTCCATAACCATGATCGGCGTTCAATATCGCCGCCGGTTGCATGAAGGTGACCCCATACGAGATCCAGTAGCCTATAAAGAAATAGGCAAGGGTCGAAATGGCGAAGTCACTGAGGATTTTCGACAGCGCGTTGACCTGATTTTTCTGGCGAACCGTGCCGACCTCGAGAAAGGCGAAACCGGCATGCATGGCCAACACCATGACGGCGCCGATCAGAATGAACAACGTATTGGAGCTGTGAACCAGAGTGTTCACAGCGCTTTGCAGATTTTCCATGGGATCGGCAGACCTTAAGGCTAAAAAAGCACCAAAGCAGTTCGCGCAGAAGATTTATGCACCAAGTTGCGCCTCGGCAGGGTTCTCAAGTGAAGCCTGGGGAGCCGTTTTGGTGCGCAAGGTCATGACCTATGCGCGGGTTTCAATTATTTGAGTTATGGTTTTGCTCAAACCGTGCCCAGCAACAGCGCAACGGCGCGGGCTGGCGCACCATGGCAAAGCAAAAGCTGTACCAGTCATTTGGACTGAACCTTCGCTTACCGCTCATACTCGAACGCAACAGACGCCACTTACGGAGATCACCAATGGCCAGCATCAAGGCAAAGACTGCTCAAGAAATACTGATGAATGATTTTCAAACATTGGTCAGCGACACTGAACGGTTGCTGGAACACACCAAAACCATCGCTGGTGATCAGGCTGATGAATTGCGCGACCAGATTCACGACAGCCTCCTGCGCGCCAGGGAAACCCTCAAACTGACCGAAGACTCCCTGCGCGAGCGCGGTCAGGCTGCGGTCACTGCGACCGAAGATTACGTCCAGGCCAACCCGTGGCAATCGGTCGGGATTGCCGCCGGCGTGGGTTTCCTGATTGGCCTTCTGGCCACCCGGCGCTGATATGGCGATCGGCGAATCCAGCTCGTCCGCGACGGGCCCAAGCTCCTCACCGCGGCGCTTGGGTGCCGCTTTTCTCGGGTTGCTGCACAGCCATGTCGAGCTCTTCGGCATCGAGTTGCAGGAACAGAAAGCCCGCACCGTAAGCCTGTTGTTGTTTGCGGGCCTGGCGCTGGTGTTTGCCCTGCTGTTACTGGTGGGCCTGTCGACCCTGGTCATGATCCTGTTCTGGGATACCTACCGCCTGGCAGCCATCATCGGCCTCTGTGTGTTCTACACGCTGGCAGCAATCTTCTGCGCGGTGCGCCTGAAGGCAGCGATTTTCGATGAATCCTCGCCATTCCACGGTACGCTGGAAGAACTGGCCAATGACCGGGAGCGCCTGTTGCCATGAGTCTGCCCGAACTGCCACACAACACCTCACGCACTGAAATGCGCAAGGCGCTGATCCGCCTGCGCATGGAAATGCATCGCCAGGAAATTCGCCACGAATCCGCGCAATTGCTGCAGCCTTTGCACCGAGTGCGCGGGATGACACAAAGCATTCAAGGCGGGTTTGGCATCAAGCATGCGCCGCTCTGGGGCGTCGCCGCAGTGACACTGCTGGGCTTCCTGACGGGCAAAGGCGCCAAGAGCGGCGGCGCCGGTGGCGTTACCCGGCTGATTCGCCTGACTACGACCCTGGGCCCGTTGATCAAACTGGTCATGCAGGGCTCATCGCGCAAACACTAAGCAAGCTGGCTGTATTCTTGCAACATCATGCGGGGTTGGATCTCTTGGACAAGAGGTTCAACCCCGCGTGCCTACTGCTGCGTGCCTGACAGGTACCCGGATAATCCCAGAACAAGAATTTAGCAAGGAGGCCTCGTGATCGACGGGCAACCGCTCGCCTGTTTCCAACCGTTCATTGATACCGCCACCGGTCGCATCGCAGGCGTCGAGGCCTTGGGAAGACTGCGTCAGGCGGACGGCCAGTTGACGTCGGTCGGCCCATTGTTTGCCGATCCCAGAATCCCTGCAGCCGCCTTGCGTCGCCTTGACCGGCAGATCCGCGACCACGCCTTGAGCCGCCTGCATGCAGCCCCCGCAGACTGGTTCCTGAGCCTGAACATGTCACCACGATGGGTCAATCGCCTGCGTCCAGAGCAGGACCTGCCAAGCCTCAAGCAGATGACCAGGCATGACGTCGACCCGCAACGCATCGTCTACGAAATCACCGAGCTCGGTGGCGACATCCAGCGCCTGGCCGATGTGGTCGCGCGATATCGCCGGGCAGGCGCCAGGATTGCCATTGATGATTTTGGTGCCGGGTATTCCCAGCTCGATCGGGTACTGGCCCTGCAACCGGATATTCTCAAACTCGACATGCGCCTGTTTCAGGCTGCAGCGTTGGGCGGGCCGAGTTGCGATGTGGTCAAGGCCCTGGCGCAAATGGCCGAAAAGACCGGTTGCTGGATCATCGCCGAAGGGGTGGAAACCGATGCCCAGCTCAATTTTGCCCTGGAGTGCGGTTCGCGCTACGTCCAGGGCTTTCTGTTCGCCCGGGCCGAGGAAGACTTCTTCCACACCGATGCGTTCGTCGACCATTTCGCCCAGTTGCGCCACCGCTACGTCCAGCAAAAACTGCTTGAGCGTGGCCGCCTAATGGTCATGCGCCAGCAGCTGAGCGAGCTGATGGGCATTCTGCAGGACTGGGCCCAGGCTAGCGCACCGCTCAGCGCTCTGCCCCGGCTCGATGCCTTCCCCTGGTTGCTGCGGTTTTACCAATGTGATCGACACGGCACACAACTGACGCCGAACCTGGAATGGAGCCAGAATGGCTGGAAAGCCGACAATCGCTATCTGGGCCACAACTGGTCATGGCGCCCATACTTCTATCACCTGCTGGCCGAAGGCTGGGACGAGCGCCGCCTGACGCTCTCCAATACTTACCGAGATGCCACCACCAACCAGTATTGCCTGACCGCCGGACAGTTTTTCGCCCATGGAGAAAGACTGTTACTCATCGACATCGACGCCGCCGGGCTTTAGTTCCGCTTGCACGTCCCGACCTGAACCCGGAAGCTTAGGCCATCAGTCACCTGACGGAGAGAATCAGCCTTGGATTGGCAAACCCTGCTCACTCGCGAACGCCTCGGAAAGCCCCTGCACAGTCCGGAAGAGCTCGGACGCAGCCCCTTTCACAAGGACCACGACCGCATCATCTTCTCCGGAGCGTTCCGTCGCCTGGGGCGCAAGACCCAGGTTCACCCGGTCACCAGCAACGACCACATCCACACTCGCCTGACGCACTCGCTGGAAGTCAGTTGCGTCGGGCGGTCCCTGGGCATGCGCGTTGGCGAGACCATCCGCAACGCCCTGCCCGACTGGTGTGAACCCAGCGACCTGGGCATGGTGGTGCAATCGGCTTGCCTGGCGCACGATATTGGCAATCCGCCGTTCGGCCATTCCGGCGAAGACGCCATCCGCCATTGGTTTCAGCAGGCCGCCGGGCGCGGCTGGCTGGATGCGATGAGCGAGGTCGAGCGCAATGATTTTCTCAATTTCGAAGGCAACGCCCAAGGCTTCCGGGTGCTGACGCAACTTGAATACCACCAGTTCGATGGCGGCACCCGTTTGACCTACGCCACTCTGGGGACTTACCTCAAGTACCCATGGACGGCAAAACATGCCGACTCCCTGGGCTACAAGAAGCACAAGTTCGGGTGCTACCAGAGCGAGCTGCCGTTACTGGAACAGATCGCCCACAAACTCGGCCTGCCGCAGCTTGAAGATCAGCGCTGGGCGCGCCATCCGCTGGTCTACCTGATGGAGGCTGCCGATGACATCTGCTACGCGCTGATCGATCTGGAAGACGGCCTGGAAATGGAGCTGCTCGAGTACGCGGAAGTCGAGGCGCTGTTGCTGGACCTGGTGGGTGACGATCTGCCTGAAACCTACCGCCAGCTAGGCCCGGCGGATTCGCGGCGGCGCAAATTGGCGATCCTGCGCGGCAAAGCCATCGAACACCTGACCAACGCCGCCGCGCGGGCGTTTGTCGAGCAACAGGACGCACTTCTGGCCGGCATGCTGCCCGGCGATCTGGTGGAGCACATGCACGGTCCGGCAAAACGCTGCGTGCTGAATGCCAAGGACATGGCGCGTAAAAAGATCTTCCAGGACAAACGCAAGACCCTGCATGAGATCGGGGCCTACACGACCCTGGAGATCCTGCTGAATGCCTTCTGCGGTGCGGCGCTGGAACAGCACGACGGTCGAACGCCGTCCTTCAAGAGCCGGCGCATCCTGGATTTGCTTGGCAACAATGCACCCGACCCTCGCGGCCCGTTGCATACGTCATTCTTGCGCATGATCGACTTCATCGCCGGCATGACCGACAGCTACGCCAGCGAAATGGCCCTTGAAATGACCGGTCGTTCCAGTCACTGACCGACACCTGCTGATCGCCCATTACGCCCTGCGTGTGGCCGATCAGCCCTCAGTAGCCCTGAAACACTCAAGGCCTGACGAATCGTCCTACAGCGCATGTCGCGCCGGCTGATCGATTGCTCCCATCTGTTGCGAAATAATCACCCTCCGTCAGCTCGACGGCTCAGTGTGAGTATCCCGATGAAAGAAGCAGACTTGCGCATCCTGTTGGTTGAAGATCACGGCTTCCAACTTCGAGCAACTCAAATCCTGCTCCAAAGTTACGGTTTCGAACACATCACCACGGCCGGCAGTGCCGAGGTCGCCCTGCAAAGGATGCGCTCGACGCCTATACCCTACGACGTCCTGTTGTGTGATCAATGTTTGCCCGACTTGCGCGGCTTGCAACTGATCGAAGCGGCAACGCACATGGGAATGATCAAGCGCGCGATACTGCTCAGTAGCCTGACATCAGTGGAACTGGACGAACTTGCACAGTCGGCGATCAGACTGGGATTACCGCTATCAGGTTTTCTGATAAAGCCTCTGAAACATCTGGAACTTATAACACTGTTGACTTCAGCCAAGTAATTAACGCCAAAATCTCGCAGACTTAAACTCAGTAAAAATCGCTCTGGAGCTTTTTTTAAAACTTATCGTCGCCCGCTAGAAACCTTGCAACTTTTAACTATCCAAGAAAATCACTAGTTGGAACGTAGTACTTTTCCTGCTCTGCTGTAGGAATCATCTGATATTAAGGATAGAGGTAGACCTGTTCATGCGATAGCGGAACCTTCTGAGCTAAGGTGCGCGCTTTATCTACATTCGCATGGGATTTGATTATGAACTCCGTTTTTATCGTCGACGACCACCCAGTTATCCGCCTTGCCGTAAGAATGTTACTGGAGCATGAAAAATTCAAAGTCGTCGGTGAAACGGATAACGGCGTAGACGCGATGCAGATGATTCGCGAATGCATGCCTGACCTGGTGATTCTCGACATCAGCATTCCCAAACTTGACGGGCTGGAAATTCTCACCCGACTCAATGCCATGAATACCCGCATCAAGACTTTGGTATTGACGGCGCAATGCCCGACACTGTTTGGCATACGATGCATGCAGTCGGGCGCCTCCGGATATGTGTGCAAGCAGGAAGGCTTGAGTGAACTGGTGAGCGCAATCAACGCTGTATTATCAGGATACAACTACTTTCCAAGTGCGGCGCTCAATCCCATTCGTGGCGACCACATTCGCCACGCCGAGATCGAACTGTTCAAATCAGTCAATGATCGAGAACTGATGGTGCTACAACTTTTTTCCCAGGGCCGCAGTAACAAGGAAATTGCCAAGGCCATGCTCCTGAGCAACAAGACCGTCAGCACTTATAAAAAAAGACTCATGCAAAAGCTGAAGGCCAGATCGCTGGTCGAACTCATTGAACTGGCAAAACGCAACGCACTCGTGTGAGAAACAGCATGCCCAGTCGCGCCAAGGAATACCTGATGCTGATGACCGTAGCTCTTTTCCCGAGCAGTTCGGTACAGGCCGCGCCGATCGAAAGTCAAAGCTACTCCTTGCTCAGTCGGGCCACGGCCGCACAACATGAGGTGCAACTGGATCGACCGCAACGACTCTGGTTGCTGAACAGGTCCGAGCTGGTTCTGGGCACCTCAGCCCCCGATTATCCGCCCTTCGACATGACCATCGACAGCAGCCAGGATTATGAAGGGTTGACCGCCGACTATGCAGGTCTGCTCGGCGCGACCACCGGTTTACCGATCAAGGTCAGGCGGTTCTCCACCCGGGACGATGCCATCGAGGCGCTGGAGAATGGCGAAGTCGATTTGCTGGGCACGTCCAACGGCTTCGAAGCCGAACATCCGGACATCCTGCTGTCCGCACCCTATGCCGTTGATCAACCGGTGCTGGTCACGCGCGAGGAAGAAACCCGATCCCTGTCCGATGGGCTGAGGGGTTTACGAATGAGTATGGTCTATCACTATCTGCCGCTGAGGGAAGTCAAGAGGCTATACCCCAACGCGGTCATCACGCCCTACCCCTCCTACCAGAATGCGATCAATGCAGTGGCCTTCGATCAGGCCGATGTTTTTCTCGGCGACACGATTTCAACTCACTACATGATAAACAAGGGCTACCTGAACAACATCCGCATGGCGAGCTTCGGCAAGCATGAAGCGCATGGCTTCAGTTTCGCGGTGCATAAAGACAATCAGCAATTGCTGGGCATCATCAACTCGATGCTGGCCGCACTCCCACCCAGTGAAAAAGACAACATCGGCAAGCGCTGGAGCGCCGGCAGTGACATTCTGCTCAGCGATCAAAGCCTGCAGTTCACCGATCGCGAAAAGCGCTGGATGGCAGCCCATCCGGTGGTGCGTGTAGTGGTGAACGAAGCCTATGCACCGCTGACGTTCTTCGACCGCGACGGCAACTTTCGCGGCGTCACGGCCGATCTTCTGGAATTGATCAGGCTGCGCACCGGCTTGCGCTTCGATATTCAGCGCAGCCGCAATGATGGCGAGATGATCAAGCGCGTCGCTGACAGGCAGGCTGACATGATCACCGCCCTGCTCCCCAGCACCCAACGTGAAGCTAACCTGAATTTCACACGGCCCTACCTGCAGAACTCGTTTGTCCTGCTGACGCGAAAACTGGCCGGTAGCCCAACCAATCTCGAACAGATGCAGGGCAAGCGCCTGACCATCGCCCAGGGCAATCCGATGGTGGATTATCTGCGTCGCGAATTCCCGCAAATAAAACTGATCGAGACACCCGACACCTTCAGCGCCGTGGAAATGCTGTCCGACGGTCGCGCCGACGCTGCGGTCAACTCACTGGTCATCGCCAACTACTTCATGTCCGCGCGGATTTTCGAGCACGATCTGCAGATCAGCACCACTATCGGCACTCAGCAGGCCGCGTTTTCTCTGGCGACTGCGCGGGACTCCAGGGAGCTGAACTCGATTCTCGACAAAGCGCTGCTGAGCATCGCACCGGACGAACTGGGGGTGATCAACAGTCGCTGGCGCGGCTACTCGGCATCGGCGCAGGACTCCTGGCAAGACTACCAACGCATTTTTTTCCAGATCGTCATCATTACCGGCGTACTGCTGCTGATTTTAGCCGCCTGGAACGCTTACATGCGCTGGCAGATCAAACTGCGCCAGGCCGCGGCGCGTGCGCTGAGTGATCAATACGAATTCATGCGATCGCTGGTCAATGGCACGCCGCATCCCATGTATGTCCGCGACCGCCAGGGGGTGCTGCAAAGCTGTAACGACAGCTATCTCGAAGCATTCAACGCCAAACGCGAAGACGTCATCGGCAAAAGCGTGATGTCGGGCAACATGAGCAACGCGTTCGAGGCCCGGGAATATCAGGCCGACTATGAGCGCGTGGTTGCCGAAGGCACCCCGCTGGTGCTTGACCGGGCTTTGCACATCGGTGGACGCCGGCTGACCATTTATCACTGGGTACTGCCCTATCGTGATTCGCGCGGCATGGTCCAGGGCATCATCGGCGGCTGGATCGACATCAGTGAACGGCGCCAATTGTTCGAAGAACTGCGGCATGCCAAGGAGCGCGCCGATGAAGCCAACCGAGCCAAAAGTAATTTTCTGGCGACCATGAGCCATGAAATCCGCACCCCGATGAACGCCGTCATTGGCATGCTGGAGTTGACGCTCAAGCGCATCGAACAGAATCACCCGGAGCGGCCCGCAATCGACGTCGCCTACAACTCGGCGCGGGACCTGCTGGAGCTCATTGGTGACATTCTCGACATTGCGCGGATCGAATCCGGCCGCCTGGAATTGAACCCGGAACGGGTCAACCTCCACGCTGTCGTCGCGTCGGTGGTCAATATCTTCGAGGGCCTCGCGCGGCAGAAAAAACTCGAGCTACTGCTGGAGTTTCACTGCGACAACCCCGCTATTGATGTGCTGCTGGACCCTATGCGGTTCAAGCAGGTGCTGTCCAACCTGATCAGTAACGCCATCAAGTTCACCCCCCAGGGCCATGTCCGTATCGTCGTCGACCTGAGCCCCACCGGGCCGGACGAAGTGCAGATGCATCTGAGCGTTGAGGACAGCGGCATCGGTATCAGCGAAGACGATCAGAGTCGGCTGTTCGCCCCTTTCGCCCAGGCAGACAACGGTGCCAAAGCGGGCCGTGGCGGAGCAGGCCTGGGGCTGATGATCAGTCGCAGCCTGTGCAAGTTGATGGGCGGCAGCCTGCAACTGAGCAGTCGCCCAGGTCTTGGAACTCAAGTGCAGGTCTCACTGCACCTGCCAGCTCTGGCGCAGCAACAGGCGGCATTGACCATTGAACAGGCACCCCAGCCGCCCAGGACAGTCCTGAAAGTCCTGGTGGTCGATGACCACCCTGCCAACCGGCTGCTCATGTGCCAGCAACTGGAATTTCTGGGTCATATGTCCTGGGTTGCGGAGGATGGCGCAGTGGCGCTCAGCCTCTGGCAGACCGAGGCGTTCGACCTGGTGATCGCCGACTGCAACATGCCGGTCATGAGCGGGTATGAACTGGTTCGCGCCATTCGCGACGAGGAGCAACGCCTGCAACGTGCACCCACGGTCATTTTGGGTTTCACTGCCAATGCCCAGCCGGAAGAGATCGCCCGCTGCAAAGAAGCCGGCATGGATGACTGCCTGTTCAAGCCGCTCACCCTGACCGCATTGAGCCACTGGATTGAAAACCTCAATCCCGAGGCGCAGTCCCCGGCATTCAACCTTGAGGGGCTGCAGCAACTGACGGGAGGCAACCCGGCGCTGGATCTGCGATTACTCAACGAACTGCTCAAAAGCAATCGTCTGGACCGCCAGGAGTTACTGGCGGTGCCCAGCACCGCTGAGCCACAGGCATTTTTGGATATTGCCCACAAAATCAAGGGCGCAGCGCGGATCATCCAGGCCTCGTGCCTCATCGACAGCTGCGAATCACTGGAGGCAGCCTGCCAGGGTCCGTTGGACGCGGAGGCCGTATCCGACTGCACCCAGGCGATGGCACGCGACATGGTGCAACTGGAACTGGCTCTTTTGCAGCAAATAAGCGAGCACGAGCGCAGCACAAAGGGGGAGCCTTAACTATGCTTGGGCGCTAAGCAGTGAGTTAAATCCCATGGAGAACACTGCAATGCCCAGCCCACTGCGCCCGGATCCGCGGCGTTTGCCGTTGCATATCCATATCAGCGTCATGTTCACCTTGCTGTTGCTGCTGACCGGCGTAGTGCTGGGGATCTTCAACTATCGACAGACCACCCAGATCATATTGTCGAGCAGTGAAAAGCTCTTCGAACGGATCGAGCAGGACGTGCGGCTTGACCTGCACGCCACCTACCAACCCATTCGTCATCTGTTGAGCCTGCTGGCGGACTACCCGGCCACCCAGGCCACAGACCTCGAGCAGCGACTGGCTTTGCTCAAGCCTTTGAGCCAGGCGCTTACGGACAATCCAGACCTGGCATCGCTGTATCTGGGTTATGGCAACGGTGATTTCTTCATGGTGCGGCCCTTGCGCACCTCGGACATGAAAGCGCGCACCCAGGCGCCGGACGCCGCCGCATTCCAGGTCTGGAGCATCGAGCGCGACCGCAGCGGCCAGGTCAGGTCCCAATCACTGTTTTTTGACCGCAACCTGAGGCTCCTTGGCCGTCTGGACCACCCCGACGACGACTACGATCCGCGGACTCGCGCCTGGTTTTCCAGCGCTCGCAGCGAGCAGGAACAGATCACCACAGAGCCTTACGTGTTCTTCTCCACCCACAACGTAGGCACCACGCTGGCCCGACGCAGTGGCGAACAGGCAGTCATGGGCGCCGATCTGACATTGGCCGAACTGTCAGCCACCCTGGCGAAACACGTCGTGACCCCGGCAACCGAAATCGTGCTGTTCGACGCCCAGGGCAATGCCATTGCCTATCCCGACAGCAGCAGGCTGATTGTTGACGACCAGAGCGCCCGCTTGATCAAGGCGGCCGATTTGAGCCCGGGCCTCGGCGCCCTGCTGAACAACCAGGCGCCGGGCAATCGGCTGGAGGCCGGTGGTCGACGCTGGATTGTGGCCCAAAGCAGCATCCAGGAAGGTGGTCCAAAGGGATTGCACCTGGCTTTGCTGGTGCCCGAGGATGAACTGCTCGTCGATGCGTATCGCCTGCGCTGGCAAGGTGCGCTGGTGACCTTGGCGACGTTGCTGTTGTGCCTGCCGCTGGGATGGCTGACCTCCCGAATACTGGTCCGCCCCCTGCGCGCGCTGGTTCAGGAAGCTGACGCTATTCGCAGTTTCGACTTTAATTTTCCCTCCGTCAGGCGTTCACCGGTACTCGAAGTGGACCAGTTGGGCGTGTCGATGGAGCGCATGAAAGACACCTTGGCCAGTTTCTTCCAGATCACCGACAGCCTCAGCGCCGAGACCCGCTTTGGCCCGCTGCTGGAGCGCGTGCTGTTTGAAACGGTAAAGATCGGCCAGGCCCAGGCCGGCCTGATCTACTTGCGGGAAAATGACGGTGACCGCTTCGCTCCCCTCGGCCTGGTGATCGACGGCGCGTCCCAGGATTTGCCCACATTCGACGTTCAGGCGCACGAGCCGAAGTCTGCGCAGAGTCCTGCCTGGCTTGGGCAACTGGTGGAAGTCGACACCATGGTGACCAGTCTGGGGTTCGAAGAGGCCGGGGATTGGCGCAAGGTGCTGCTGGCGTTGGAGTGCCCGCGGGTTCACCTGATCGGCATTCGCCTGCGCAACCGGCATAACGAGACGGTGGGCCTGCTGGTACTGCTGCTGGCCGACAGCGGCCACCCGAGCGACCTGGAAAAACTGCGCCCGGATCGCATCGCCTTTCTGCAGGCGGTTTCCGGAGCGGCGGCGGTGAGCATCGAAAGCCAGCGCCTGCAAACCAGACAGAAACAGTTGCTGGACTCGTTCATTCAACTGCTGGCCGGTGCAATCGACGCGAAAAGTCCCTATACCGGCGGCCACTGCCAGCGGGTGCCGGCGCTGACCCTGATGCTCGCCCAAGCCGCTGCCGCCAGCCAGGCGCCGGCGTTCAAAGGCTACCAGCCGACCGAAGACGAGTGGGAAGCCTTGCACATCGCTGCCTGGCTGCACGACTGCGGCAAGGTCACGACCCCGGAATACGTGGTCGATAAAGCCACCAAGCTTGAAACCCTGAATGACCGTATCCACGAAATCCGCACCCGTTTCGAAGTGCTCAAGCGCGACGCCTGGATCGATTACTGGCAAGGCGTGGCTCAGGGCGCAGACGAGCAGCCACTGGCTGACTTGCGAGAGACCAGCCTGGCGGCGCTGGATGAAGACTTCGCCTTCATCGCCCGCTGCAACCTGGGCAGCGAAGCCATGGCTGAAGATGATCTGCAGCGCCTGCGCAGCCTCGCGCAACGCACCTGGAACCGCACCCTGGACGATCGCCTGGGAGTTTCCTGGGAAGAGAACCGCCGTCAGGCGCGCACCCCGGCGCCGATCCTGCCGGTCAATGAACCCCTGCTGGCGGACAAACCCGAGCATCTGTTCGAGCGGGCAGAGAGTGAGCTTATTCCTGCGGAAAATCCCTGGGGCTTCAAGCTCGACGTGCCCCGCTACAAGTACAACCGGGGTGAGTTGTACAACCTGAGCATTGCCCGCGGCACGCTGACTCGTGAGGAGCGCTACATTATCAATCACCATATGGTGCAGACGATACTGATGCTCAGCCACCTGCCCTTTCCCGGCCACCTTGACAACGTCGCGGAAATCGCCGGCGGGCATCACGAAAAAATGGACGGCACCGGCTACCCCAAGCAGTTGAAGCGAGAAGAAATGAGCCTGCCGGCGCGGATGATGGCGATTGCCGATATCTTTGAAGCGCTGACCGCCGCCGATCGTCCCTACAAGAAGGCCAAGTCCTTGAGCGAAGCACTGGGCATCATGGCGACGATGTGCCGGGACGCGCACATCGATCCCGAGTTGTTCGAATTGTTCATCGATGCCGGAATCTACCGGCAATACGCAGAGCAATTCCTCGATCCACAGCAGATTGATGTGGTAGACACTGCAAGCCTGCTGGTCAAGGCAGGCTTGCAGGGGTGATCAGCAATCGGTCAGGCGCAGGAAAATCGCGGCCAACTGCTCGATGCCCGCCTGGTCCAGCGCGGTAAATCTGGCCAGTTTCGGACTGTCGAGATCGAGCACGCCAATCAGCTGACCGTCCTTGACCAGAGGCACCACCAACTCGCTGTTGGAGGCGCTGTCGCAGGCGATATGCCCGGCAAACGCATGAACATCCTCGACCCGCTGAGTCTGTAAAGTCGCCGCCGCAGCCCCGCATACACCCCGTCCGAAAGGAATGCGCACGCAGGCGATCTGCCCTTGGAACGGCCCCAGCACCAACTCATGGTTACGGTTGAGATAGAAGCCGGCCCAGTTCAAATCATCGAGCTGATTGAACAGGAACGCGGAAAATTGCGCTGCGTTGGCAATGAAATCGCGCTCGTCCGCCAGCAGCGACTCCAATTGCGCCTGCAACATGCCGTAGCCTTCGAGGCCCTGGCCGCTCTGTTGTAAATCGATCATGCCTTGTGCTCCAACAGCTTTAATCCGACCCAATAACGGGCAAATTGATAGGCGCAACGGCCGTTGCGGTTGCCGCGTCCGGTGGCCCAGCGCACGGCGAGGATATCCAGCGCTTCGTCACGCTGCCATTTGAGGCCTGCCTTGTCAGCCAGTTGCCCGATCCAGTGTTCGACCACGTTCAGGAAGTGCTCCTGAGTGAACGGATAGAACGACAACCACAAGCCGAAGCGGTCCGAGAGTGCGATCTTGTCTTCCACCGCTTCGCTGGGGTGCAGTTCACCGTCGACGCGTTTCCAGTTTTCGTTGTCACTTTCCTTTTCCGGCACCAGGTGCCGGCGGTTGGAAGTGGCGTACAGCAATACGTTGTCCGGGGCCTGCTCGAGGGAGCCGTCGAGTACGCTCTTGAGCACCCGGTAATCGCCCTCGCCGGATTCGAACGACAGGTCGTCGCAAAACAGCACGAACCGCTGGGGCAGCTTGGCGATCTGTTCAACCACGCGGGGCAGGTCCGCCAGGTGATCGCGCTCGATCTCGATCAGGCGCAAGCCTGCCTGGGCATGTTCGGCCAGCAGCGCCCGGACCAGCGAGGACTTGCCGGTCCCCCGGGAGCCCCACAGCAGCGCATGGTTGGCGGGCATGCCATCGAGGAATTGTTGAGTGTTGCGACCCAACTGCTCCAACTGCCGATCGACGCCGATCAGGTCGCTCAAGCGCATGTCGAGGCTGACTTCCAGGGGCAGTAGAAATCCGCTGCGCCCCTCGCGCTGCCAGCGCGCAGCCAGGCAAGTGGTCCAGTCGATGGCCTGCCGGGGTGCGGGCAGCAGCGGTTCGATACGGGCCAGAACGGCATCGGCGCGCTCCAGGAAAGCATTCAATCGGGAATCCACGTCTTCTCCTTGGGCACATTCACATTAATGATTGCGCAACAGCGATAATCCACAACGACCAGGTGCCTGTCCCAACCCATGTTTGAGGGCTCGCGACAACAGCGGTATCCATGCATCATCGACTATGCTTGAGCAGCGAAGGGAAACGGAAGTGGTTCAACACCCTATGGATATCAAATTCACCAACCGGCTGTCTTACAAACAAGCCCGGCTGACCGTGCTCGTGGGTTTCATTCTCGGCACGCTGCTCAGCCTGCTGCAGATTGGCATCGATTATGCCAGTGAAGATGCCTCCATCAACCGGGAAATCCAGTCTTTGCTGGAAATCAGCCATAACCCGGCCTCGCGCATCGCCTATAACATCGATGCAGAACTCGCCCAGGAGCTGACCTTGGGCCTGTTGCGTTCGCCCGCCATCATCGGCGCGCGATTGATCGACAATAACGGCACGGTACTGGCCAACGTCAAGCGACCCGGGCAGCAAAGCAATTACCGGATGATCAGCGACTTCATGTTTGGCGCCGAACGTCAGTTTGAAGACCGCCTGTACCTGGATCACTTGCCCGCCGAGTCCCTCGGCACCCTGCGCCTGGACGTCGACACCTACGCATTCGGCAGCCGCTTTCTGCGCCGGGCCGAAGTGACGCTGCTCAATGGTTTTGCCCGCAGCCTGTTGCTGACTGGCATCCTGCTCGCACTGTTCTATGTGATGCTGACCAAACCGCTGGTGCGCGTTATCCGCGAACTGAGTGGCCGCGATCCACGCAGCGTCGAACCGACCTGGCTGGAGTACCCGGCGGGGCATCAGAACGATGAAATCGGCGTGCTGGTCAAGGTCGCCAACCAGCAATTCGAGAACATCGCCACGGAAATCCAGCAAAGGCGCAATGCCGAAAACCGCCTGACTGACTACCTCGCGCAACTGGAGAACATCGTCTCCGCCCGGACTGCGGAGCTCAAGGCGATCAACAGTCGGCTCAGCCAGTCCAACCAGGAACTGGAAATTGCCCGCAGCACCGCCCTGGATATGGCGGAAGCGCGCTCGGTGTTTCTGGCCAACATGAGCCACGAAATCCGCACGCCGCTCAATGGCCTGCTGGGGATGATCGCGTTGTCCCTGGACGGTCCGCTCAATGCTGAGCAGCAGCAACAACTGTCCATCGCCCATGACTCCGGCAAGGTCTTGGTGGAACTGCTCAACGACATTCTCGACCTGTCGAAATTCGACGCTGGCCAGCTCGAACTCGAACACATTCCATTCGACCTCGGTGCGCTGGTCGAGGACACTGCCAACCTGCTGTCCCAGAACGCCGCGCCCAGTGTCGAACTGACCTGCCTGATCGATCCGCAGTTTCCGGCACTGGTGTTGGGTGATCCGACTCGGGTTCGGCAAATCGTCAGCAACCTGCTGTCCAACGCGCTCAAGTTCACTCGTTTCGGCCGCGTCGATGTGCGCCTCGGCACCTTCAAGGACGGCGTCAGAATCGAAGTCTGCGACACTGGCATCGGTATCCCCCAGGACGCCCAAGTGAAGATTTTCCAGCCGTTTACCCAGGCGGGTGCCGGCATTACCCGACAATTTGGCGGCACCGGCCTGGGCCTGGCCTTGACCTACAACCTGTGCGAAGCCATGAAGGGACGACTGTCCATCAGTTCGGAGGCCGGGTTTGGCAGCCAGTTCTGCGCCGACCTGCCGCTGCCCTGCCACACCCGCGCCCTGGCGCCTGCACCCTTGCGGGGGAAGGTCATTGCCATCACGGCAGCCAGCAGCGGCCTGGCAGAGCTGCTCAAGACCGTGTTGCCGGTGTGGGGGCTCGAGTATCAACAGCGCTCGATCGATGATTCGATGATCGGCCTGGACCCCGACGTGGTCATCACCGATTGCCCCGAATGCCTGTTTGTCCTGCGCCCCGCCTGCACTGCGCCGATCCTGCTGGTGACTGCCTACGGCAGCTTCATGCCCAGCGAACAGGCCAGCGCCCTCGCCCCTTTGCAACAGCAGGCGCGGCCGCTGGCGCGAAACGCACTGTTCCAGACATTGCGACGGGTACTGCAACCTGAGATCAATACGATCAACGATGCGCGACTGCAAACGCTGTCACCCCAGCGCCGCGGGCGGGTGCTGCTGGTGGAGGACAATCCGGTCAATCAGCTGGTAGCCAAGGGCATGCTGGGCAAGCTCGGTTGCGAGGTCATCGTCGCCGCGCATGGTGCCGAGGCCCTGGATCTGCTTGAGCACGATGAGTTCGACCTGGTGCTGATGGACTGCAACATGCCGGTGATGGATGGCTATGAAGCCAGTCGGCAAATCCGTCGCAGCGGACGCTGGCCACAATTGCCTATTGTGGCCTTGACCGCCAATGCCATGTCCGAGGAACGCGAGCGCTGCCGTGCCGCGGGCATGAGCGATTACCTGGCCAAACCCTTCCGCCGCGAAGAGCTGGCGGCCCTGCTGGATTCATGGATGCCGGCTACGACAACGCCTTGATCTGCCCCAGCAAATGATCGAGCCCTTCACGCAAATCATGCAGCCGATCCAGATCCACGCCGCTGTCGCACAGTAGCCGGGCCTTGAGCGGCGCGACCCGATCACGCAACGCCTGGCCCGCAACCGTAAGGCTCAGGTGCACTTCGCGTTCATCCCGTAATGAACGCTGGCGCTGGACCAATTGCAGCTGTTCGAGTCGTTTGAGTAACGGCGTCAGAGTCCCGGAATCAAGCGCCAGCCGTTCACCCAGGGCCTTGACTGTTGGCTGCTGTGGGGCCTTTTCCTGCCATTCCCACAGCACCAGCATCGCCAGGTACTGCGGGTAAGTCAGCCCGAGCTGGTCCAGCATTGGTTTGTAGGCCCGGATCACCGCACGGGACGCGGCGTACAGCTTGAAGCACAGCTGGCTGTCGAGCTGCAGGGAGTCGAACGGCGGATTCATTTGAGCAGGGCTTCAATCTCGCGGCCCAGGTCCTGCGGTTTGGTCGCCGGTGCGAAGCGCTTGACCAGTTGACCGTCTTTGCCGATCAGGAATTTGGTGAAGTTCCACTTGATGCCTTGGGAACCCAATAACCCGGGGGCGCGTTTTTTCAGCTGGACAAACAGTGGGTGGGCGCCGGCGCCGTTGACTTCGATTTTTTTGAACAGCGGGAAGCTGACGCCGAAATTCAGTTCGCAGAATTCGGAGATCGCGCCTTCGTTACCGGGTTCCTGTTTGCCGAATTGGTTGCAGGGGAAACCCAGGACTACCAGGCCCTGATCCTTGTAGGTCTGCCAGAGCGCTTCGAGTCCTTTGTATTGTGGGGTGAAGCCGCATTTGCTGGCGGTGTTGACGACCAGTACGGCTTTGCCGGCGTAGTCGGCCAGGGTTTTCTGTTCGCCGGTGATGGTGGTGCAGGGGATGGTCAGCAGGGGGTCGGTCATCGTTTGGCTCTGGGGGTCTAGGGGTGGCCTGTTTAAAATAGTTCGCAATTGAATTGTGTGCAATTTAATTTTGTATTGGTTTCTTTCGGACGTGGGCAGATCCGTTTTTTTGGTCTGGGCTGCTTATGGTTCCGCCCTGACGGCGGGTCACTTTCGAAAAGCGCGAAAGTAACCAAAGCGCTCTTGCCCCACCACTTGGCACCTCGCCTAGGCTCGGTGTGCCCTCACTCCGGCATTGCTCCGCGGGTCGCCGCGATGGGCCATCCCTGGCCCAGCGCGGCTAAACCGGCATCCTTGCCGGTTTACCCGCTACGCAATGCCTGCGTTCGGCCAGCGTGGTTAACGGGGCGCCTGCAATCTACAGCTCGCCGTGGCGGCCTTCGGGCCGACCAGGGCATCACGCCGGCGCGCTTCGCTTGTTGGGTCGTGCACCTTTTCTGGATAGGAAATGAGCGCTGTGAGGCGGTATCCGTGGAAGGTGGACTCTAGGGAAAGTGATCCATCTGGAAAGTCATCTCTGTGGAGGGATTGATACCTGTAGGAGCAAAGCTTGCTCGCGATGACGGTTTCGCATCCAACATTGATGCTGACTGGCACCCCGCTATCGCGAGCAAGCTTTGCTCCCACAGAAACAACATCAGCCCGGCAGGCAAGCTTTGCTCCCACAGGAACAACATCAGCCCGAAGGCAGTCCAGCTTCGCTCCCACAGGTACAACACCAGCCCGGAAGCAGTGCACATCAGAGAAGCGCAGCGTGCCGGCTTGATGCCTTGGTCGGCCCGAAGGCCGCCACGGCCCGGTTCTTGATCGCGGACGCCCCGTTAACCACGCTGGCCGAACGCAGGCATTGCGCAGCGGGGAAACCGGCAAGGATGCCGGTTTAGCCGCGCTGGGCCAGGGACGGCCCATCGCGGCGACCCGCGGAGCAATGCCTGCGTTCGGGCACACCGAGCCTAGGCGAGGTGCCAAGTGGTGGGGCAAGAGCGTTTTGGTTACTTTTGCGCTTTTCAAAAGTGACCCGCCGTAAGGGCGGAACCAATAGAAGCCTTCACCCAGGAATGGATATGCACACGATCAGCACGGATCAGCACGGATCAACCCCGGTCATTCCCGAGGCACAAGCTCCAGACACACCGAATTGATGCAATACCGCAACCCGGTCGGCGGCGGCCCATCCGGAAACACATGCCCCAAATGCGCATCGCACTTGGCACACACCACCTCAGTACGAATCATCCCGTGACTCACATCACGAATCTCAACCATCGCACTGTCACCGATCGGCGCATAAAAGCTCGGCCAGCCGCAGCCTGAGTCAAATTTGGTCTTCGAATCAAAAAGCGGCTCGCTGCAACAGATACAGTGATAGACACCATCAGTTTTGGTGCCATTGTATTTGCCGGAAAACGGACGTTCGGTGCCCTTGAGACGGCAAACGTTGTACTGCTCCGGATCGAGCATGGCCTTCCATTCTTCAAGGGTTTTTTCCAACTTTTCCATCGTCACACCTCAGCAGCTGAAAAAGCCCGATCTGTACCTTTTCCACGGATCGGGCGGCACGTATGATTGCGCCTCGTCAAACGCCAGTCTGGCAGCCAGACCACGCGCATTCAAACGGATTTACGGGTGCTGCCTTTCAAGGCGCCAGGCCTGTGTGAATACGCAGGATTCCCAGTACGGTAGTTCATATGCCGCCTGGATCGTTCATTTTCAGGAACACATCGCCATGCAGGTCAGCAAATCGAACAAGCTCGCCAACGTCTGCTACGACATTCGCGGCCCAGTGCTCAAGCACGCCAAACGCCTGGAAGAGGAAGGCCATCGCATCCTCAAGCTGAACATCGGCAATCCTGCGCCCTTTGGTTTCGAAGCACCGGACGAAATTCTCCAGGACGTGATCCGCAACCTGCCTACCGCCCAGGGCTACAGCGACTCCAAAGGGCTGTTCAGCGCACGCAAGGCCGTCATGCAGTACTACCAGCAAAAGCAGGTGGAAGGCGTCGGCATTGAAGACATCTACCTGGGCAACGGCGTTTCCGAGCTGATCGTGATGTCGATGCAGGCCCTGCTCAACAATGGCGACGAAGTGCTGGTGCCGGCCCCGGACTACCCACTGTGGACCGCGGCTGTCAGCCTCTCGGGCGGCAACCCGGTGCATTACCTGTGCGACGAGCAGGCCAACTGGTGGCCGGATCTGGCCGACATCAAGGCCAAGATCACGCCGAACACCAAGGCCCTGGTGATCATCAATCCGAATAACCCGACCGGTGCGGTGTATTCGAAAGAAGTCCTGCTGGGCATGCTGGAACTGGCCCGCCAGCACAACCTGGTGGTTTTCTCCGACGAGATCTACGACAAGATCCTCTACGACGATGCCGTGCACATCTGCACCGCGTCCCTGGCGCCGGACCTGCTGTGCCTGACGTTCAACGGCCTGTCCAAGTCCTACCGCGTGGCGGGCTTCCGTTCCGGCTGGATTGCCATCTCCGGCCCGAAACACCACGCCCAGAGCTACATTGAAGGCATCGACATGCTGGCCAATATGCGCCTGTGCGCCAACGTGCCAAGCCAGCACGCGATACAGACCGCTCTCGGTGGCTACCAGAGCATCAATGACCTGGTGCTGCCCCAGGGCCGACTGCTGGAACAGCGCAACCGTACGTGGGAGCTGCTCAACGACATTCCCGGCGTAAGCTGCGTTAAACCGATGGGTGCCCTGTATGCCTTCCCACGGATCGATCCGAAAGTCTGCCCGATCCACAACGACGAGAAATTCGTGCTCGACCTGCTGCTGTCGGAAAAGCTGCTGGTGGTGCAAGGCACGGCGTTCAACTGGCCATGGCCCGATCACTTCCGGGTGGTGACATTGCCACGAGTGGATGACCTGGATATGGCCATAGGCCGCATCGGCAATTTCCTCAAGTCCTACCGCCAGTAACACCGCCAGTCACCGTGCGACCTTCATTCCCGTCGCACGGTGACTAATTCAGCAATACATATTTCCCCCCTACCCTGCAACGCTAAGGCGCTCACAGACCTGGACGCGTTTTCAGGCCGCGGTCTAACAACGACGGGGCCCGGACCTCGGAAATGCCCTACAGGAATTTCATCAGACCGAGTCGCAAGCGTCCTTCAAACAGCTAGTCTTTTGCCGTAGGACACAGTTTGAAATAGTCACCCGGTTGAATAGCCCGTTGCAGCACCTTATATACCCCGCAGTACGCTACATCTTTAGCTTGAGGAGATTTCTACAACCATGATGCGCATCCTGCTGTTTTTGGCCACTAACCTGGCGGTCGTGCTGATTGCCAGCATCACCCTGAGCCTTTTCGGCTTCAACGGGTTCATGGCGGCCAACGGGGTTGATCTCAACCTCAATCAGCTGCTGATCTTCTGTGCGGTCTTTGGTTTTGCCGGTTCCCTGTTCTCGCTGTTCATCTCCAAGTGGATGGCGAAGATGAGCACCAGCACCCAGATCATTACCCAGCCGCGCACACGTCACGAGCAATGGCTGCTGCAAACGGTGGAGCAACTGTCCCGGGAAGCCGGGATCAAGATGCCCGAGGTCGGTATTTTCCCGGCCTATGAGGCCAACGCCTTCGCCACCGGCTGGAACAAGAACGATGCACTGGTTGCGGTCAGCCAAGGCCTGTTGGAGCGCTTTTCGCCGGATGAGGTCAAAGCCGTTCTGGCCCACGAAATTGGTCACGTTGCCAACGGCGACATGGTCACCCTGGCGCTGATCCAGGGTGTGGTGAACACCTTCGTGATGTTCTTTGCGCGAATCATCGGTAACTTCGTCGACAAAGTGATTTTCAAGAACGAAGAAGGCCAGGGTATCGCGTATTACATCGCGACCATCTTTGCCGAACTGGTGCTGGGCATCCTGGCCAGCTCGATCGTCATGTGGTTCTCGCGTAAACGCGAATTCCGTGCAGACGAAGCCGGTGCCCGCCTGGCGGGTACCAGCGCGATGATTGGTGCCTTGCAACGCCTGCGGGCTGAACAGGGGTTGCCAGTACATATGCCGGACACGCTGAATGCATTCGGTATCAACGGCGGCATCAAGCAAGGGTTCGCTCGCATGTTCATGAGCCACCCGCCGCTGGAAGAGCGTATCGACGCACTGCGTCGTCGCGGCTGACAGGTTGCGCTAAAACAGAAAGGCCCGCACAGATGCGGGCCTTTTTTGTCTGTCCAGATTTGTGCTGCTGACCTTATGTAAGAGCGAGCCTGCTCACGAATCGCCAGCGCAGACAGCTTTCTTACCGGGCAGAAACCCGATAAACCCGCTCTTCAAGGCGCGTCACGCCACTCTCGATAAATTTCCAGCTCTCACCCAGCACATCCTGATCTTCCAGGATCTTCAGCGCCCAGAAGTTGCCGAACAAGTGCCGTACCTCATCATCAAGCACAGCGAACGGCGGTCCGTCCTTTTGCGTCTGATCGTAATCGAGGGTTATCAGCAACCCCATCGCGTCCTTCGGCAGTATGCGGTTCAGGTGCGCCGCGTACTGCTCGCGCATGGCGGGTGGCAGCGCAATCAGCGCAGCACGGTCGTACAGACCGGCGCAGTCGGCCACATCCCCTGCAGTCAACTCGAAAAAGTCCCCGCACCACAGTTCGATCGAACCGGCGCGATAAACCTTGAACGGCCCCTGTTCACTGACATCAGGATCAAACTGATGCTCGCTGAAGAAGTCCTCAACGGCCTTTTCCGACAGTTCAATCCCCAGTACTTCATGGCCCTGATGAGCAAGCCACAGCAAATCCAGACTTTTTCCACACAACGGCACCAACACGCGAGCGCCCTCTTCCAGGTCCAATTGTGGCCAGAACCGTTGCAGATAAGGATTCACTTCCCGCAGATGGAAGCCGATCTGATCTGACTGCCAACGCTTGTGCCAAAACTCCGGCTGCATAAATAACCCCGAAAATTCGATCAAAACACCCTAAAACTTATATTAGATTTAGATCAATGATCTGACTGAAGATGAGCCCATCTTAACTCTCAGGAGCTCCTACATGTTCCCCAGCCTGTATATATCCCACGGCTCCCCCATGCTGGCGCTGCAACCGGGCGCCAGCGGCCCCGCACTGGCGAGGCTTGCGGCCCAATTGCCGCGACCCAGGGCGATCGTGATTGTCTCGGCGCATTGGGAGAGCAATGAACTGCTGGTCAGCGCTAATCCGCATCCGGACACCTGGCACGACTTCGGCGGTTTCCCCAAGGCGCTGTTCGAAGTGCAATACCCCGCGCCCGGTGATCCGCAACTGGCGGTGGAGGTAGTCGACCTGCTCAAATGCGCCGACTTGCCCGCTCGCATCGATGCCAAAAGGCCGTTTGACCACGGTGTCTGGGTACCGCTTTCGCTGATGTACCCGCAGGCCGACATCCCGGTGGTACAGGTCTCTCTGCCCACACGGGGCGGCCCCGCGTTGCAGACTCAGGTCGGACACGCCCTCTCCAGCCTGCGTGAACAAGGGGTGCTGTTGATCGGGTCAGGCAGCATCACCCATAACCTCGGTGAACTGGACTGGCACGCCGGCCCGGAAAGCGTGGAGCCCTGGGCCGAAGCGTTCCGTGAATGGATGATCGAGAAACTCTCTGCCAACGATGAAGCCGCGCTGCATGATTACCGCCGCCAGGCGCCAAATGCCGTGCGTAACCATCCCAGCGATGAACACCTGCTGCCGTTGTATTTCGCTCGCGCTGCCGGAGGTCCGTTCAGCGTCAGCCACAAGGGCTTCACCATGGGCGCCTTGGGCATGGACATCTATCGATTCGGATAAAGAGCTGTTGCAACCGCCGGCGACCTGGCTCAGGTGACATCGACGCCCACGTGAATGGCATCGTGTCGCCAGAATTCCAGGTCGCAATCGATCAGTCGCTCGTGCTGGTCGTAGTTGACCCGGGCAATACGCAATCCCGGGCTACCCACCGACACTCGCAGCGCTGCCGAAGCGTCCACGGAGAGCGCCGTCGGCACGATTTCAAAACGTACCCTGCCGTAGTGCAGGTCGTAATGCCGGGCGTACAGTTCGGTAATGGACTGATTCAGGTCGAAGTCGAGTATTCCCGGGAAAAACCGTGGGTTCAGATAGTGCTCGACGTACAGCACCAGCCGCTCGTCAATGCGCCGCGCCCGGCAGATCTGGATCACGCTGGACAGTGCGGGTAACTGCAACCAGGCACAGACCGCCGCTGACGCCGGTTGCAGGCGAGCGCTAATCACCTCGGTGGACGGCACCCGGCCCTGGGCGCTGACCATTGCGTGAAAGTGACTGCGTTGCATCAGGTTATAGGCCAGGCGTGGTGGCGAGACGAACCAGCCCCGGCGTTCCTCGCGATAGATCTGCCCTTGTGCCTCCAGTTGCAACAACGCCTCGCGCACGGTAATTCGGGTGGTACCGAACAACTCACTGAGCTTGCGCTCCGCTGGCAGTTTGCTTCCGGGCGCCAACAGCCCGTGATCGAGCTGTTCCTGTAGCACCTGCCCTATGGCTGTCACCGCTTTGGTGGTCTCGACGCGCATCAACGTTACCTATCTGGACTAGACCAGCACTGTTTCGGGGCGGAACCTGCATTGGTTTACCCTCCAAGTAGCCTAGGCCCTGCATGTGACTGGTGGATGACAAACGTGCCGAACGGTGTTGAACGTTGCCTGCAATATTACGGCCATGTCCTTTCATATCAGCCTCTTAGCCATGGTCTACGCTTACTTTGCAGCCTGAGTGTTCCCCTACAGGAAATTTGGGCAGGCCACTCATCGACATCAAAATGTCATCCAGACCGCCTAGATTGGCTCAGGTATTGCTGACCTAGACCAACACAACCGCAATCGCAGCGTTGAAAACGCCCAAAGGAGCTTCGGATGAAACAGCTTTTCCTGGCATCACTGTTAGGCTCGACCATTGCCATGTGCACCGCCGCCATGGCGGCTGATGATTTGAAAACCCTTGAGGCCGCAGCGAAAGCGGAAGGCACAGTCAACAGCGTCGGCATGCCCGATGACTGGGCCAACTGGAAAGGCACTTGGGATGACCTGGCCAAGACCTACGGCCTGAAACACATCGATACCGACATGAGTTCCGCGCAGGAAATCGCCAAATTCGCCGCCGAAAAAGATAACGCCAGCGCGGACATCGGTGACGTAGGTGCAGCTTTCGGGCCTATCGCAGTCAAGCAAGGCGTGGTGCAACCGTATAAACCAACGACCTGGGACCAGGTGCCGGACTGGGCCAAGGACAAGGATGGCAACTGGGCGCTGGCCTACACCGGAACCATCGCCTTCATCATCAACAAAAAACTGCTGCACGGTTCCGAAGCACCGACCAAGTGGGCCGATCTCAAGAGCGGCAAGTACAAGGTCTCCATTGGCGACGTCAGCACTGCGGCCCAGGCGGCCAACGGTGTCCTGGCTGCCGCATTGGCCAACGGGGGTGACGAGAAGAACATCCAGCCAGCCCTGCTGATGTTTGCCGACATTGCCAAGCAAGGCCGCCTGTCGATGGCTAACCCGACCATTGCCACCATGGAAAAGGGCGAGATCGAAGTCGGCGTGGTTTGGGATTTCAACGGCCTGAGTTACAAGGCCAAGATGGCGAATCCGGATGATTACACCGTGCTGATCCCTTCCGATGGCTCGGTCATTTCCGGCTACACCACCATCATCAACAAATACGCGAAAAACCCTAATGCGGCCAAACTGACCCGCGAATACATCTTCAGCGACGCCGGCCAGACCAACCTGGCACGCGGCAACGCCCGCCCGATCCGCGCCGAACACGTGAAGCTGCCGGATGACGTCAAAGCCAAGCTGTTGCCGAACGAACAGTACAAAGGCGTGACGCCGATCAAGGACGCAGATGCGTGGGAAAAAACCTCCAAGTCGCTGCCGCAGAAGTGGCAGGAAGAAGTGATTATCAACATGCAGTAATGCTGCATCCGTAGGAGCTGGCGCAGGCTGCGATCTTTGTTTTTTCAAGCAACATCAAAAGATCAAAGCCTTTGGCAGCTCCTGCACCGTTCAGCAATGATTCTGGAGTCATCGCCCCTATGAACCACAACGTCATCCTTGTCGTGCTCGACGGCCTCAACCATGAGGTTGCTCGCCACGCCATGGGGCACCTGCAGGCGTACGTCGGCGCAGGACGCGCGGCGCTCTACAAGCTGGAGTGCGAATTGCCGGCGTTGTCCCGTCCGCTTTACGAATGCATCCTGACCGGCGTCACGCCAATTGACAGCGGTATCGTTCATAACAATGTCTCGCGCCTGTCCAGTCAGCGCAGCATCTATCACTACGCACGCGACGCCGGGCTCAAGACTGCGGCGGCGGCCTATCACTGGGTCAGTGAGCTGTACAACCGATCACCGTTCGTGGCCGCCCGGGACCGTCACACCGACGATCCCGACCTGCCGATCCAGCATGCGCATTTCTACTGGAATGACCACTACCCCGATTCACACCTGTTTGCCGACGCCGAACACCTGCGCCAGCGCCACTCGCCAAACTTCCTGCTGGTCCACCCGATGAACATCGACGACGCCGGGCACAAGCACGGCCTCGACTCCGCGCAATACCGCAACAGCGCCCGCTCCGCCGACATCATTCTCGCCGACTACCTGCAAGGCTGGCTCGACGCGGGCTACCAGGTACTGGTGACCGCCGATCACGGCATGAACAATGACCGATCGCACAACGGCCTGTTGGCCGAAGAACGCGAAGTACCGCTGTTCGTGCTCGGCGACGCCTTCAGCCTCGATGCCGGTGCTGCGCCGAAACAGATCGAGATCTGCGGTACGGTCTGCGAGCTGCTGGGCGTGGCCCACGATAAACCTGTGTGCCGGGAGCTGCTCAAATGAACACCATGACTCGTGGCAAATGGTTGGCAGCCCTGTGCCTGGTGCCTTTTGCACTGTTCTTTATCGTGTTCCAGATTGCCCCGCTGCTGTGGGTCATGATCAACAGCCTGGAATCACAGGAGTTTGGCTGGGGCCTTGCCAACTTTACGAAAATCTTCAATTCAAAGTTCTATCTGCAGGCGATCCAGTACAGCCTCGAGATCAGTTTCTGGTCGAGCGTATTCGGCATCATCATCGCGGTGCTCGGCGCCTACTCCCTGCGCCGGGTCGATTCCAGGCTGCGTAACTTCGTCAACGCCTTCGCCAACATGACCAGCAACTTTGCCGGCGTGCCCCTGGCGTTTGCGTTCATCATCCTGCTGGGATTCAACGGCAGTTTCACCATCCTGCTCAAGCAGGCCGGGATCATTCAGGATTTCAACCTGTACTCGAAAACCGGGCTGATCATTCTCTACACCTACTTCCAGATTCCCCTCGGTGTGCTGCTGCTGTATCCGGCATTTGATGCGCTGCGTGAAGACTGGCGCGAGTCTGCGGCGCTGCTCGGTGCCAGCGGCTGGCAATTCTGGCGCCACATCGGCCTGCCGGTGCTGACGCCCGCGCTGCTAGGCACCTTCGTGATCCTGCTGGCCAACGCGCTGGGTGCCTACGCCACGGTTTACGCCCTGACCACCGGCAACTTCAACGTACTGCCGATCCGTATCGCCGCCATGGTTTCCGGCGACATTTCCCTGGACCCTAACCTCGCCAGCGCCCTGGCCGTGGTACTCGTGGCGTTGATGACCCTGGTGACCATCGTGCATCAGTTGCTGTTGAAGAGGAGCTACCATGTCTCGCGCTGAACTGGGTCCCGCCGGCATCTACCACCGGGTTGTGGTGTACCTGCTGTTTGCCATTCTGTTGCTGCCTCTGGCTGGCACCCTGATCTATTCAATCGCCAGCAGTTGGTCGGCGACCATCCTGCCGAGCGGCTTCACGTTCAAATGGTACGTGCAATTGTGGAGTGATCCGCGCTTCCTCCATGCATTCGGCCAGTCGCTGCTGGTGTGCGTCGGTGCGCTGATCCTGTCAGTGGTGCTGATCTTGCCGCTGTTGTTCGTGGTGCATTACCACTTCCCGAAACTCGACGCGTTGATGAACATCCTGATCCTGCTTCCGTTCGCGGTGCCGCCGGTGGTGTCGTCGGTGGGGCTGTTGCAGCTGTATGGTTCCGGCCCGTTCGCAATGGTCGGTACGCCGTGGATCCTGATCGGCTGCTACTTCACCGTGGCGCTGCCCTTCATGTACCGGGCAATCACCAACAATCTGCAGGCGATCAACCTGCGCGACCTGATGGACGCCGCCCAATTGCTCGGCGCCAGCACCTGGCAAGCGGCATTCCTGGTTGTCCTGCCGAACCTGCGCAAAGGTCTGATGGTGGCACTACTGCTGTCGTTCTCGTTCCTGTTCGGTGAGTTCGTGTTCGCCAACATCCTGGTGGGCACCCGTTACGAAACCCTGCAGGTCTACCTCAACAATATGCGTAACAGCAGCGGCCACTTCACCAGTGCGCTGGTCATTTCCTACTTCTTTTTTGTGCTGGTTCTGACCTGGGTGGCCACTATTTTGAACAAGGACAAAAGCGAATGAGCTACGTCAGCGTCCAACATCTGGAGAAAAATTACGCAGGCACCACGGTGTTCAGTGACATCAACTGCGAAATCCACAAAGGCGAGTTTGTCACCTTGCTTGGGCCGTCGGGCTGCGGAAAATCAACCCTGTTGCGCTGTATCGCCGGGCTGACCCCGGTAGATGGCGGGCAGATTTTGCTGGACGGTGTCGACCTGGTGCCCATGAGCCCGCAAAAACGCGGGATCGGCATGGTGTTTCAGAGCTACGCGCTGTTCCCGAACATGACCGTGGAGCAAAACGTGGCATTCGGCCTGCGCATGCAGAAGGTCAATGCCGACGACAGCCACAAACGCGTCGCCGAAGTGCTGGGGCTGGTGGAGTTGAACGATTTCGCCGCTCGCTATCCCCACCAGCTGTCCGGCGGCCAATGCCAGCGAGTCGCCCTCGCTCGCTCGTTGGTGACGCGTCCGCGGTTGTTACTGCTCGATGAACCGCTGTCGGCGCTGGATGCGCGAATTCGCAAGCATTTGCGCGAACAGATCCGTCAGATCCAGCGTGAACTGGGCCTGACCACGATCTTTGTCACACATGACCAGGAAGAAGCCCTGACGATGTCTGACAGAATATTCCTGATGAATCAGGGAAAGATCGTACAAAGCGGCGACGCGGAAACCCTGTACACCGCGCCAGTCGATGCATTTGCGGCCGGCTTCATCGGCAACTACAACCTGCTGGATGCCGACAGTGCCTCGAAACTGCTGCAAAGACCGGTCACCGGACGCATCGCCATTCGTCCGGAAGCCATCGAGCTCAGCCTCAATGGCGCGCTGGATGCCCAAGTGCGCAGCCACAGCCTGCTAGGCAACGTGATTCGGTACCGGATCGAAGCACGCGGCGTGGAACTGGTGGTGGATGTGCTCAACCGCTCAGCCGCGGATCTGCACCCCGATGGTCAGCGCCTGGCACTTTCCATCGATCCGACAGCCCTGTGTGAGGTAGCCTGATGGCCTTGCTGATGTTGAAGAGAGAACCGTACTGATGGCCCTGGCAATTTTTGATCTGGACGAAACCTTGATTCACGGCGACTGCGCCACCCTCTGGAGCGAACAGATGGGCAGGCTGGGCTGGGTCGATCCCGAGTCGTTCATGCGCCAGAACAACGAACTGATGGACGCTTACAGCCACGGCAAGCTGCGGATGGAGGATTACATGACCTTCAGCCTGGAACCCATGATCGGTCGCACCCCCGAAGAGGTCGATCATCTGGTGGGACCGTGGGTGGAGGATTTTATCGAGCCGATTATCTTCAGCGACGCCACCAAGGCCATCGCCGCCCACCGCAAGGCAGGCGACCGGATCCTGGTGATTTCCGCCTCGGGCACCCATCTGGTCAGGCCGATTGCCGATCGCCTGGGCATTGACGAGATTCTCGGGATAGAGCTGGAAGTCGCACATGGCGTGTACAGCGGCCACACCGTCGGCACCCTGACCTACCGCGAAGGCAAGATCACCCGGTTGCTGGAATGGCTGGATGCCGAAGAAGAGAATCTGGAAGGCGCGAGTTTTTATTCGGACTCACGTAACGACCTGCCGCTGTTGCTCAAGGTGGATTTCCCGCACGTGGTGAACCCGGACCCGGTGTTGCTTGAGCACGCCGAAAAAGCCGGCTGGCCGATCCATCTCTGGAAATAACGCAAAACCCTGCAGGAGCACGGCTTGCGCGCGAGGTACGATAACGCGGGTAAGCTGGCACGCCGAGTCGAACCCATCGCGGGCAAGCCTTGCTCCCACAGCTCAGCTTCGCTTCCATAAGCTCAGCTTTGCTTCGACAAGCTCAGCGTTGCCCCCAAAGGTCGCGTGTTGTCAGGCGAGGCTCTCGTCGATCAACAGCACCACCTTTCCCGCCACGGTATTACTCGCCAACTCTGCAAACGCCGCTTCGGCATCCTTGATCGCAAAAGTCTTGGCCAACTGCGGACTTAACCGTCCTTCGGCAAACAGCGGCCAGACGTGCTGACTCAAGTCGCTGAACAGGTCGGCCTTGAACTGGTCATCTCTGGCGCGCAGCGTCGAACCCAACAGTTGCACGCGCTTGGCCAGCACCTGGGCCAGGTCCAGCTTGGCCTCCCGACCGCCCATCAGGCCGATCAGGACCCAGCGGCCATCACTGGCCAGCAGCTTGAGATTCAGCGCTGCGTAATTGCCCCCCACCGGATCGAGGATGACATCGAACGGCCCCAGGTCGCTCAGGCTGTCCAGGTCATCGCCACGGATCACCCCACCCTGGGCTCCCAGAGCCTCGCAGTAGGCCAAACGCTCTTTCGACCCGACGCTGACCCAGCACGGGTTGCCAAATGCCTTGCACAGCTGAATGGCAGCTGAACCGATTCCACTCGCTCCGGCATGCAGCAGAACTTTCTCACCGGGTTTGAGCGCCGCAAGTTGAAACAGATTCAGCCAGACAGTGGCGTAAACCTCAGGCAGCGCTGCCGCTTCGGTCAGGGACAATCCGTCCGGGACCGGCAGCACATGCCGCCCGTCGACAACCACCTCTTCGGCCATCCCACCCCCTGCCAACAACGCGCAGACGCGATCACCCACCTGCCATGAAGACCCCGCGCCGACCTCGCTGATGATCCCGGAACACTCCAGCCCCAGCACATGACTGGCCCCGGGAGGGGGTGGATACAGTCCCGCTTTCTGTAGCAAATCCGCCCGATTGAGTCCCGCAGCCGACACTTGAATGCGAACTTGCCCTACATCACAGGTAGGACTGGGCACTTGCGCCCATACCACTTGACCTTCCACGCCTTGCAATGCTTTCACAGTGCCTCCATAGTGAGTCTGGACTGAGCCCGTAGCTGTAGCGTCGGGCTTTCTTGCATTATGCGACCGGCCCTCGTGGAACCGGCGACTTCAAAGACGGCCTAATATGCGTGATCAATTGTCCCCGCGTCGAATCAGCATGAAGCATTTTTTCCCCAGCACCGCCCTAGCTCTAGTCATTGGTATCGGCCTGCTGCCGATGTCGACCAATTCGTTTGCAGCCAATAGCTGGGACAAGCTTCAGCCTGATCGTGACGAAGTGATCGCCAGCCTGAACGTCGTCGAGTTGCTCAAGCGCCATCACTACAGCAAGCCGCCGCTTGACGACGCGCGCTCGGTGATCATCTACGACAGCTACCTGAAGCTGCTGGATCCGTCGCGCAGCTATTTCATGGCCAGCGACATCAACGAATTCAACAAGTGGAAGACCCAGTTCGACGACTTCCTCAAAAGCGGCGACCTCAACGCCGGGTTCACCATCTACAAGCGCTACCTGGACCGCGTCAAGTCGCGTCTGGACTTTGCCCTTGCCGAGTTGAACAAGGGCGTCGACAAGATCGACTTCACGACCAAGGAAACCTTGCTGATCGACCGCAAGGACGCACCTTGGCTCAAGTCCACTGCCGAGCTCGACGACCTGTGGCGCAAACGCGTCAAGGACGAAGTGCTGCGTCAGAAGATCGCGGGCAAGGACTCCAAGCAAATCCAGGAAACCCTGACCAAGCGCTACAAGAATCAACTGGCGCGTCTGGACCAGACCCGCGCGGAAGATATCTTCCAGGCCTACATCAACACCTTTGCCATGTCCTACGACCCGCACACCAATTATCTGTCACCGGATAACGCGGAGAACTTCGACATCAACATGAGCCTGTCCCTCGAGGGCATCGGCGCCGTGTTGCAAAGCGACAATGACCAGGTGAAAGTCGTGCGCCTGGTGCCCGCTGGCCCGGCCGACAAGACCAAGCTGGTGGCACCCGCCGACAAGATTATCGGCGTTGCCCAGGGCAACAAGGAAATGGTCGACGTGGTCGGCTGGCGCCTGGACGAAGTGGTCAAGCTGATCCGCGGTCCAAAAGGCACCGTGGTGCGCCTGGAAGTGATTCCAGCCAGCAATGCGCCGAATGACCAGACCACCCGGATCGTGCCGATTACCCGCGAAGCGGTGAAGCTTGAAGACCAGGCGGTGAAGAAGTCGGTCCTCAACCTCAAGCAGGATGGCAAGGACTACAAGCTGGGAGTGATCGAGATTCCAGCGTTCTACCTGGACTTCAAGGCCTTCCGTGCAGGTGATCCGGACTACAAGAGCACCACTCGTGACGTCAAGAAACTGCTGACCGAGTTGCAGAAAGAGAAAGTGGATGGCGTGGTCATCGACTTGCGCAACAACGGCGGCGGCTCCCTGCAGGAAGCCACCGAGCTGACCAGCCTGTTCATCGACAAAGGCCCGACCGTCCTGGTGCGTAATGCCGATGGCCGTGTCGATGTCCTGGAAGACGAAAACCCCGGCGCTTTCTACAAAGGCCCGATGGCGTTGCTGGTCAACCGCTTGTCGGCCTCGGCTTCGGAGATCTTCGCCGGCGCCATGCAGGACTACCACCGTGCACTGATCATCGGCGGCCAGACCTTCGGCAAAGGCACCGTGCAGACCATTCAGCCGCTGAACCATGGCGAATTGAAACTGACCCTGGCGAAGTTCTACCGGGTATCCGGCCAGAGCACCCAGCATCAGGGCGTTCTGCCGGACATCGACTACCCGTCGATCATCGACACCAAGGAAATCGGTGAGAGCGCGCTGCCCGAGGCCATGCCGTGGGACACCATCAAACCCGCCATCAAGCCGGCAGCCGACCCGTTCAAGCCCTACCTGGCGCAGCTCAAATCCGAGCACGACCTGCGTTCGGGCAAGGACGCCGAGTTCGTGTTCATTCGTGACAAGCTGGCACTGGCCCAGAAGCTGATGGAAGAAAAAACCGTCAGCCTTAATGAAGCCGAGCGCCGCGCCCAGCACGCCGATATTGAAAACAAGCAGCTGGTGATGGAGAACATCCGCCGCAAGGCCAAAGGCGAAGAGCCGCTCAAGGAGCTGAAGAAGGAAGACGAAGACGCCCTCGCGGCGGAGCCGGACAAGACCAAACCGGAAGACGACGCTTATCTGAGCGAGACCGGTCGCATCCTGCTGGACTACCTGAAGCTCAATACTGCGGTGGCCAAGCACTAGGATGATGGCGATATAACGGCGACGCTCTGCGGAGCGTCATCAAATAGTCATCAATCTGTCGTGAAATACGGGACCGGAAGCGCGCTTGACCAAGCGCTCGTCCGGTCCTTTTTTTTTGCCAGAGATTGCCATGACCACAACCGAACAGCTGAGCGCACTGGGTTCAATATTGACTCAGGGTGGATTGCACAGCCTGTTCCAGCCAATTGTGTGCCTCTCGGAAAAACGCGTGATCGGCTACGAAGCCCTCAGTCGCGGCCCCTCCAACAGCCCGCTGCACTCCCCGCTCGCATTGTTCGCCGTGGCCCGCCAGGCAGGCCGTCTGAGCGAGCTGGAGATCGCTTGTCGCCAGAGTGCCTGCCGACGCTTCAATGAACAGCAACTCCCCGGCAAGCTGTTCCTGAACGTCTCGCCGGAATCGCTACTGGAAGCCGCGCATCAACCCGGACGCACGTTGCAGTTGCTGCAGGACTTCGGGATTCCGCCCAGCCAGGTGGTGATCGAGCTGACCGAACAAACCCCGACTGATGACTTCCAGCTGTTACAAACCGCGTTGCATCATTATCGGGCCATGGGTTTTTCCATCGCACTGGATGACCTGGGCGCAGGGTATTCCAGCTTGCGGCTATGGTCGGAACTGCGCCCGGACTACGTGAAGATCGATCGGCACTTCATTGACGGTATCCATCAGGACGCGCTCAAACGCGAATTCGTCGGCTCGATCCTGCAAATCGCCAAGGCCTCCCGTGCGCAGGTGATCGCCGAAGGCATCGAGCTGGCGGAAGAACTTGCAGTGCTGACGGAGATGGGGGTCGACCTGGTCCAGGGCTATCTGCTGTGCCGCCCTCAGGAGCAACCGCCGAGGGATGCGCGCAAAATGCTGCCCAAACACGACAGCAGCACCGTGGCGCTGAACGATGAAGGTTGCGACCTCAGCGCCTTGCTCAATGAACAACCGGCGGTGGCCCGCGAGACGCCGACAGCCACGGTACTGGAAGCCTTTCGCCGCCAGGCCAACCTGAACTCGCTGGCGGTACTGGACGCCCAGGGCCACCCCTGTGGCATCGTCCACAGGCATTCCCTCTCGGACGCATTGCTCAAGCCCTTCGCCACAGACCTGTTTGCCCGCAAGCCGATCAGCCGCCTGATGAACGATGACTTTCTAGCCGTGGAGATGACCCAATCGCTGCAGCAGGTCAGCCGGCTGATCACCAGCAGGGCGCGGCAGCGCATCGAAGAGGATTTCATCATTACCCTCGATGGCGGCTACCTGGGCCTGGGCCGGGTAATCGACGTGCTGAAGCTGATCACCGAACTGAAGATTCAGCAGGCCCGCTACGCCAATCCGCTGACCTTGCTACCAGGCAACGTGCCAATCCAGCAGTGCCTCACTCGTTTGCTCCAGCAGCAACGTGAGTCGGTGATCTGTTACGTGGACATCGACAGCTTCAAGCCCTTCAACGACATCTATGGCTACGGTCGTGGGGATGAAGTGCTGCTGTGCCTGGCGCAATGCCTGAATGACCGCGTGGACCCCTCCCGCGACTTCGTTGGCCATATCGGCGGCGATGATTTTTTGCTGGTACTTGGACCCGAAGACTGGCGCAAACGCTTGAACCAGCTGGTGGATGATTTCCAGAGCCAATGCCGGCGGTTCTACCGCAGCGAACACCTGGAGGCCGGCTGCTTTATCGCCCCAAACCGGCAGGGTGTGCGCCAGGAATTTGCATTGCTGTCATTGTCGATTGGCGTGGTGCACCTGCATCCTCAGGCATGCGCGCAACTCGATGCGAGTCAATTGGCGGAGATGGCCTCCCAGGCCAAGCATCATGCGAAGAATGTACCGGGGTATAGCGTGTATTTGATTGATAGTCTGGTGATGTCCGGGCGGGCGCCTTCGCGGGCAAGCCCGCTCCCACAGGGACCTGTGTTGGTAAAGGATTTTGCAAACGACACATAAACCTGTGGGAGCGGGCTTGCCCGCGAAGGCGTCAGACCAGGCACTAATTATCCAAAGGACCGCGAGACGCCAACTCCTGCAGCTTGATCTCAGCCAACGGATGCCCGGCCTTCGCCGCAATCTTCCAGAACCGCGTCGCTTCAACCGGATCCGGCGCCTTGCTCGCCGTCCCGGCCAAACTGAACACGCCTACCTGATACGCTGCCTTGCCATCCCCCGCCAACGCCGCCAGACGCAACAATCGCACGCCTTCCTCACGAGCACCCAGGCCGACACCACGAAAGGCCAGGATGTGCCCATAGAAGCTTTGCGCCCCTGCATCGCCCAGGTTGGCCATGCGTGCGAACTGACCTTCGAGCCAGCTCCACCCCCGGGGCTGACGCACGAACCACGACCAGTGGAACAGCCGGCGGGCCAGCCAGTAACCGGCCCGAGCCTTGAGCTTGAGGAACACTCAGGCCTCTGCCGATTCGGGGTATTCGTACTCAAACACCCGAACCACCTCCGAAGCGTGCCAGGACGCGGCGGCCACACCATCCGACGGCCCGGAAAAACGCCCAAGGCGTTCAACACATTCGAAAAAACCGGTACGTGGCAGGCGGCTGGCACCCTGGCTGATCACCAGCGAGCTGCGCAATGGCTGTTCCGCCTTGGCGTCCAGTGCGGCCAGGTGCTCAAGTGCCGCAGTCAGGGTCTGCATGGCAGGTGTCGGCAGCTGCAATCGCTCCAGCAATGCGCGGTAGGTCAGCAAATGTCGCTGTCGTCGCGCCTGATCCAGCTCTCCCAGCAACCCGTCCCAATGTTGACGACTGATGCGTACCGTCACGATTCGTCCCTCCACCCTGGCACCGTCAGTTCCCAGGCCAGGCTGCGGCGAATCGCAGCGTCGGGTAGACGCTCGCCACTTTCAATCAAGGCCAGATAAGACGGGCTGATGCCTACCGTGCGGGCGAGCGCCTCAATGGCGATGCCCTTTGCTTCGCGCAAACTGCGTAGTTGATCCAGACCAGGAAGAATCTGGTCCGGGTTTGCCACGGGAGGTTGTGGTGCGACCCGCGGCGATGGCTGGTCGATGCCTGCTGCTTTCAATAAAGCCTGGTACTGAGCCCACGGCAAAACCGCATACTCGGGCTCGCCTTCGCGTGTGATTATCTGAATATCCATGACTTCCCCGTAGGACAACGACACTTTGCGAGTCGGCACTTTTCCCTTGAAGTGTAATCCTAACAGCGACCACGGTCGCGGACCACGGTCACGAGGTGCATGAATACAGGGACGATTTTCTGTCAGATCATGGTTTTTTCGGATTTTGCAGCTGAAGTTGCTCCGGTGTGTCAGGCAGCCGTTCCACCACTGCCAGCTTCTCCGGCAGTTGGCGCTTGCGCCAGGCACGAAAGGCAGACAACTCGTCATCCAGTACTTTCATGAGCCAGGCCAGCACGGCGATATCATCCAGCATCCCGAACATGGGAATGAAGTCGGGGATCGCGTCTACGGGACTGAGGAAATACATCAAGCCGGCCACTACCGAAATCAGCGCCTTGGGGCTGATCGCGCGGTACTCTCCTCGCCAATAGGCCAGGCACAAGGCCTGCAGCAGGCGCAGGTCTTCCTTGAGCTTGCCCAGGCGGTTGCCTTGACTGGCACCTTTGCTGGCGACAGCGAACAGCAAAGTCGGCAGACGGCCCCGAGCAAGCAGCCGGCCGGCCAGTGGCAGGAAACGGGCAAAGTTCCAGGGTGCTTTCATATTTCCTCCCGCTGAAATGTTATCCACACAAATTGTGGATAACCTTGTGAACAGAGCTGCATTTTGTCGCTGAAGCCCCCGTTTCATAAGGGCTGAGCTCAGATCGGGCGTTTTTTACTCACATAAAAAAACCCAACATTTCATTGACTTGGCGCCCCAGCGCGGCTAGCGCAGGCGTCTTCAATCGCTATGACTGCATCCTGCCACGTCCGTTCGTTTTGTTTGCGTTCGTCAAATCCCGAATGCAACAACGCCCCGCATGAGCGAGGCGTTGGTTCAAAACAGACGCAAATTACTTGGCTGCGTCTTCCTGTTTTGCCGGATCCTTGATCGCCAGCAGTTCCAGGTCGAATACCAGCACCGAGTTGGCCGGGATTGCCGGGCTTGGGCTTTGCGCGCCGTAAGCCAGTTCGCTAGGAATGTAGAGCTTGTACTTCTCGCCTACGTGCATCAGTTGCAGGCCTTCGACCCAACCCGGGATCACACCGCTGACCGGCAGGTCAATCGGGCTGCCACGTTCAACGGAGCTGTCGAACACGGTGCCGTTGGTCAGGGTACCGGTGTAGTGCACAGTCACTACGTCGCTCGGCTTGGGCTGGGCGCCGTCGGCCTTTTTGACGACTTCGTACTGCAGGCCCGAAGCAGTGGTGGTAACACCCGCTTTCTTGGCATTGTCTTCGAGGAATTTCTTGCCAGCGGATGCCGACTCTTCGCTCATTTTAGCCATGCGCTCTTCAGCACGCTTCTGCAGCGCGGCGAAGGCTTCGACCAGCTCTTCATCCTTCAGTTTCTGTTCTTTCTTGCCAACGGCATCTTCGATGCCCTGGGCAACGGCTTTGGAGTCCAGATCATCCATGCCTTCCTGAGCCAGGCTTTTGCCCATGTTCAGGCCAATCCCGTAGGAAGCTTTTTGCGCCGGGGTTTTCAGCTCTACGCTGGTCTGCGAATCACAACCCGCAAGTACCAGGCTAACCAGGGCCACCGCCGCCGCCAACCGATGCTGTTTCATGCTATTTCCTTGTTCATGCGCCTAAAGGGCAATCGAATAAAGCCGCGAGCTTATCAGGCGGCCACGACCAATGGCTACCGGCATGAGAGCAGGAAACGTCTGATAAGTTCAGGTGTTGTAACGCATTTCGGCATTCGGCGGGTGAAGCTTCTGTCATCTACTCCCCACGGCGGCTAATGTCTTGCGGTGGTGCAATGACGCTGACACGGCAAAAGCCAAATCGCAGACGAAAAAAAGCCCGCACTAGGCGGGCTTTTCCGTGGTGACCTGGCGTTCAGCGTTCCAGATTACCGAATATGGCGCAGCGGACGGGACTCGAACCCGCGACCCCCGGCGTGACAGGCCGGTATTCTAACCGACTGAACTACCGCTGCGCAAAACGCTTGAAACGAATGGTGGGTGATGACGGGATCGAACCGCCGACATTCTGCTTGTAAGGCAGACGCTCTCCCAGCTGAGCTAATCACCCTTCGCTTCGTTACGGGACGCATTATGCCACAAGTTTTCTTAATGTGTTGATTTAATTGAATAATTTTTCAAATAAATCAGAAAACCGGTGAAACGACACACCCTGCAGGAACAACGTACAAACTTGAGGCAGAAAAAAACCCGCCTAAGCGGGCTTTTCCGTGGTGACCTGGCGTTCAGCGTTCCAGATTACCGAATATGGCGCAGCGGACGGGACTCGAACCCGCGACCCCCGGCGTGACAGGCCGGTATTCTAACCGACTGAACTACCGCTGCGCGTAACACTGAATGCGAATGGTGGGTGATGACGGGATCGAACCGCCGACATTCTGCTTGTAAGGCAGACGCTCTCCCAGCTGAGCTAATCACCCTTCACGTTCGGTGTGGCGCGCATTCTACGGAGCACCCCCCTCTCTGGCAAGCACTTTTTAAAATAATTTTCCGAGCCCTTCCAAAGGCTTAGAGAAGGGTTGGCCTATGGCACCGCGAAGAGAATAATGCCCCCCTTTGCATATAAGGAGAGACTCACCCCATGTGGTTCAAAAACCTGCTTATCTATCGCCTGACCCAAGATCTGCCTTTTGATGCCGAGGCGTTGGAAACTGCACTGGCCACCAAACAGGCGCGTCCATGTGCAAGCCAGGAGTTGACCACCTACGGCTTCGTTGCGCCGTTCGGCAAGGGCGAAGATGCGCCCCTGGTCCATGTCAGCGGCGATTTCCTGCTGATCTCGGCCCGCAAGGAAGAGCGCATTCTGCCAGGCAGCGTCGTACGTGACGCGGTCAAGGAAAAGGTCGAAGAGATCGAGGCCGAACAAATGCGCAAGGTCTATAAAAAGGAACGCGACCAGATCAAGGATGAAATCATCCAGGCCTTCCTGCCGCGCGCATTTATCCGTCGTTCGTCCACCTTTGCTGCCATCGCGCCAAAACAGGGGCTGATCCTGGTCAACTCCGCCAGCCCGAAACGCGCCGAAGACCTGCTCTCCACCTTGCGCGAAGTCATCGGCACACTGCCAGTGCGCCCGCTGACCGTGAAGATGTCGCCGACCGCCACGATGACCGAATGGGTCACCACCCAGAAAGCGGCGGACGACTTCTTTGTGCTGGACGAGTGCGAGCTGCGTGACACCCATGAAGATGGCGGCATCGTGCGCTGCAAGCGCCAGGACCTGACCAGCGAAGAAATCCAGCTGCACCTGAGCACCGGCAAGGTGGTTACCCAGCTGTCGCTGGCCTGGCAGGACAAGCTGTCTTTCGTCCTCGACGACAAGATGGTGGTCAAGCGCCTGAAGTTCGAAGACCTGCTGCAGGATCAGGCGGAACAGGACGGAGGCGAAGAAGCCCTCGGCCAGCTGGACGCCAGTTTCACCCTGATGATGCTGACCTTCGGCGACTTCCTGCCAGCATTGGTGGAAGCATTGGGCGGAGAAGAGACGCCTCAGGGAATCTGATCATGTAGATCGGCAGCGCCTGTAAAGATCGCAGCCTTCGGCAGCTCCTGCATTGGAATGCGTTTCCCGTACAGGAGCTGCCGCAGGCTGCGATCTTTTTTGCAAGCAGCGTATGCTTAGCTCCCTAACGCTTTCATACAATAAGGATCAGGCCATGCGCGCACTGGCTGCATTGAGTCGCTTTGTCGGCAACACCTTCGCCTACTCGGTACTGATTTTCGCCGTGTTAGCGTTCCTCCAGCCCGCTTGGTTCGTCGGTCTCAAGGTGGCCATTGTGCCGCTGCTGGGGCTGGTGATGTTCGGCATGGGCCTGACCCTCAAGCTCGAAGACTTCGCTGAAGTGGCCCGCCACCCGTGGCGAGTGGCGCTCGGCGTAGTCGCGCATTTCGTGATCATGCCCGGCATGGCGTGGTTACTGTGCCAGGTGTTCCAGTTGCCGGCGGAAATCGCCGTAGGCGTCATTCTGGTCGGCTGCTGCCCGAGTGGCACGTCCTCCAATGTCATGACCTGGCTGGCCCGCGGTGACCTGGCGCTGTCGGTGGCTATCGCGGCAGTGACCACCCTTCTCGCCCCGCTGCTGACCCCGGCTTTAATCTGGTTGCTGGCTTCGGCCTGGCTGCCGGTGTCTTTCATGGAGCTGTTCTGGTCGATCCTGCAAGTAGTGCTGCTGCCGATCGTGCTCGGCGTACTGGCTCAGCGCGTGCTCGGCGAGCGGGTTCGTCACGCAGTGGAAGTACTGCCGCTGATTTCGGTGGTCAGCATCGTGATCATCGTCGCCGCCGTGGTGGCTGCCAGCCAGGCGAAGATTGCCGAATCGGGTCTGTTGATCATGGCCGTAGTGATGCTGCACAACAGCTTCGGTTATCTGCTGGGCTATTTCACCGGCCGTCTGTTCAAGCTGCCACTGGCCCAGCGTAAATCCCTCGCGCTGGAGGTGGGCATGCAGAACTCTGGCCTGGGTGCCGCGCTGGCCAGCGCGCACTTCTCGCCACTGGCAGCGGTGCCCAGTGCCTTGTTCAGTGTTTGGCACAACATTTCGGGGGCGCTGCTCTCGACCTGGTTCCGGCGGATGAGTGAAAAGCAGGACCGTGAGACCGCCATGCGGCAAGTCACTGACTGAGCCGGAAACTTGATCCCCAGGTTAATAATGGGCACCATACTGCTCATCGCGAGGACGACCTTGCGGCTCGATCGAGTCATTTACCTGGGGACGACCCCGTCAATCGATGGAGGTCTTACATGTCCTGGATCATTCTGTTTTTCGCCGGCCTGTTCGAAGTAGGCTGGGCGGTGGGCCTGAAGTACACCGACGGCTTCAGTCGTCCGCTTCCCACGGCCCTGACCATTGCAGCCATGGCCATCAGCCTTGGCTTGCTGGGCCTTGCCATGAAGGAGCTGCCGCTGGGCACCGCTTATGCCATCTGGACGGGCGTCGGCGCTGTCGGCACCGTGATCGCCGGGATCATCCTTTTTGGCGAGTCCATGGCGCTGTTCAGGCTGGCCAGTGTCGCCCTGATCATCGCCGGGCTGGTCGGACTCAAGATCAGCGCCTGAGCCAGGTGGCGGCTATAAAAAAGCCCGCCCCCACTGTCGACTCAGACAGCAGGGGCGGGCTATTTTTTTGCAGCAGATATCAGTCGATCAACTTTCCGCCAGCGCCATGCGCTCACGGGTAACCGGCGCCCGTTCCGCGTGCTCAAGCTGCATGCACCGTTCCAGGAACAAGTACATGTAGTCATAACTCTTGCGAATCGCCTGGCGTAACTCAGCCTGCAATGCCTCGCTCGGATTCAGGCCCGCCAGGGTGCAGATGATTTCCAGCGCCTCCCACGGGTGGGCGTCGTCGTACTGGGCGTGCATCTTCAGCCACTTCATGGCGCGCTTGCGCTCCTCTTCGGGGAAGGAGGCGGCATACACGCCATTGGAACAGACCACCGCTGACCACTCCCCCGTCGCCCCTTCAATGGCGTAGTTGGTCGCGGCGATGGCCACGATCAGCGAATCGGACGAACTGGTGTGCCAGCACCAGTGACTCAATGCATGAAGTTCAGGGGCGACAGTTTGTGCCTGCAACTCTTCCAGAGTTACGCCATGCGCCCGGCTCCAGTGCACCCAGTAGTCGGCATGATTAAGCTCCACTCGAATATTGCGCATCAACCAGCGCCGCACCATGTCTTCGCCAGGGTGTCGGGCAAAGCGGGTCTTCGTCAGGTTCTGCGCCATATACAAGGCAAACTGTTCGACGACTGGCCAGCCACCAATGAGGTAGTGGCGCATGGTCTTCGCACTGAGTTTGTTGTCACGCAGCCGTTGATAGAGTTCATGTTCAACCACCCGGCGTTTGTTCTCGCTGCAGTCCTGAATCAGGCGTTGTGCCCAGTTCGGATAACTTGCAGCTTCCATGAGAGGTCCGGTTCTGATGAATGTGTCGATCACTGTCGAGCTCCTTTTGATTGTGATTTGAAGGATCGGCAAGATGTTTCAGCGAAAGGTGCCCGGCGCCTTGAATAACAAAGGCTGAGGCCTCGCCGGACGACTCTGCAAACTTTCACAGGTAAACAGGTGCGGGCGTTCAATCACATACCCTTGAGCATAATCGACCCCAATCTCAAGCAGTGCCTGCTCGATCTGTGGTGTTTCGACAAACTCGGCAATCGTGCGTTTACCCATTACATGACCGATGTGATTAATCACTTCGACCATGGCGAGGTTAATCGGGTCGTCCAGCATATCCTTTACGAAACTCCCGTCGATCTTCAGGAAGTCTACAGGTAAATGTTTCAAGTAGGCGAATGAAGACATTCCGGCACAAAAATCATCAAGTGAAAAATGGCAACCTAAACCTTTGAGTTCATTGATAAATCTAATCGCACTCCCCAAATTTGATATCGCACTGGTTTCAGTAATTTCAAAACAAATCATTTCAGGAGGGATTGAGTAAACAACAAACTGTTTACGCAGGAAGTTCAGAAATGCGTCATCTCCTATAGTAGTGCCTGACAGATTAATCGCACACATGGCCAAAGGGCCTTTGTGATTTTCCTGTATGCATTGCGCAATGATCTTGAATACGTTCTCCACTACCCAGCGATCAAGGGAAGTCATTAGCCCATAACGCTCCGCCGCCGGTATGAAACTGTCGGGTAGTATCATTCGCCCGGCTTCATCATGTAGACGCAACAGGATTTCAATATGTCCACCGCCCTCCTCTACATGCCCGAGCGGCGCGATCTGTTGGGCATAGAGGCAGAACCGGTTGTCTTCCAGGGCCATATGCAGGCGTTGTACCCAAGCCATCTCGCCAAAGCGCAGGGACAGCTCCGAATCATCGGCGTGGTAGACCTGAATGCGGTTGCGACCCTTCTCCTTGGCCATGTAGCAAGCCATGTCGGCGGCACGCAAAGAGGCTTCCAGGGTCGTTGGATGCTGAGTGACATGTACCAGGCCGATGCTGACAGTGGTCACGAATGGGCGGCCTTTCCATACGAAGTGCAGATTCTGAACCGTCTGACGCAGGCTGTCGGCGATCTTCTCGGCAGCTTCTGGCGCGCAGTTTTCCAGCAGAATGCCGAATTCGTCGCCCCCCAGCCTGGCCAGGGTGTCTCCCTCACGCAAACCTGACTGCAACAGGGCACAAATGTGCCGCAGCAACTCATCACCGGCCGCGTGGCCGCAGGTATCGTTGACCAGCTTGAACTGGTCCAGGTCGAGAAACATCAGCGAGTGACGCCCTGCCTGACGCGTCAGATTGTGCAGGGCCTGCTCCAGGCGGAACTCGAACTCGCGGCGGTTGGCGAGCCCGGTCAGGGCGTCGTGCGTGGCCTGCCACGAAAGATTGGCAATGTACTGGCGCTCCTGGGTCATGTCGTGCAGTACCAATACGGTGCCACTGACCTTGCCGGCGTTACGGATCGGCGCGCCCACCAATGTCACCGAAACAGTGCTGCCATCCAGGCGCTGGATCAGCTTGGAGTGCTCGCTGCCGCCCCTGAGCTGACCACTGAGGATATGTTCGATCAGGGTGAAACCTTCCGCCTGGGCATTTTCATCCAGCAAGTTGAACAGCGCCGCCAACGGCAAACCTGCGGCCTGTTCGGCTTTCCAGTGGGTCAGCGCCTCGGCCGCCGGGTTCATGTAGGCAATTGCGCCGTCGACGTCGGTCGTGATGACGGCATCGCCGATCGATTGCAGGGTGATCTGCGCCCGATCCTTTTCCAGCTGCAAGGCGTCGGCAAAGGCGTGGCGCTGCTTGAGCAGTTTGTGGGTGCGCATCAACGCCAGCGCAATCAGGCCCAACGCGGTGGCAAGGTTGATCACCAGCAGCAGGCGAAGGATCATTCGCGAGCCCTCGCCCAACGCATCACTAAAGGCCTTGGCCGCAGGCGTGACACCGTCATTGATCGCAAAAATCCGGTCTTTCCAGCGAGTGACGTCGGCATCCGACGCCTGGCCGTCGCTCATGCGCTGGTGCATTTCGCTGGCGACTTCATCGAGCTGCACCAGATAGGCGTCACCGACTGTCCACAGGTCGATGGCTTTTTCCAGATAGCTGAAATGGCGAAAATTAAGGTAGAGCCAGATCAGGCTGGACACATCGTCGGGGTGATTGCCCCCTTTGAGAATCGCCAGCCGGGCGGCCTCGAGGTTGGGCGGCTGGTGATCGAGGGCCAGGCGCAGCTCATGGCCGCCATGGGGCACGGCGATGGCGTTCTGATACTTGAGGAAAATCGCCTCGTCGCGATTTTCCGCGTAGAGGTTCAGGTAATAGATGGCGTCTTTCTGGCCTTTGGACCACAGGCTTTCACCGGCCACGTAGCCGCGAACCGCCGACAAAACATAAAGACTGAAGCCGCCCAGCAGCGCCTGAAATAACACGACGGCGATGAAAGGCCATACGATGCCCAGCAACCGTGGAGTTCCGAGAGTCCGCGTTTGATTCATGAGGTCCCTTGCATTAGCACTGCCAGATCATCATCCCGACGTGATCGCTACCCCCAGACTAGGGGGCGTTCTCGCTCCCGGCAAGTCAGAGCCCTGCTGACGAGGCTAGTGCTGCTGCAAATGCCCGTAAAGCTTGGCGTACAGACCACCGTCTGCAATCAGCTGCTGGTGATCGCCGTCCTCGGCGATCTGCCCCCCGTCGAACACCAGCACCCGGTCAGCCTGTTTCACGGCGGACAGCCGGTGGGCGATGATCAGGGTGGTGCGATGACTGAGGAAGCGCGTCAACGCCTGGTGCAGGTTGTATTCGGTGGCGGCGTCCAGCGCCGACGTAGCCTCGTCGAGGATCACTACCTTGGGCTCCGCCAGCACCATGCGGGCAATCGCCAGGCGCTGGCGTTGGCCGCCGGACAAACGCACGCCGGATCGGCCGACGATGCTGTCCAGGCCATTGGGTAATTCCCGTACTGTGTTATCCAGTTGGGCAATTTCCAGGGCCTGCCAGCAGGCTTCGTCGCTGCGTTCGCGGCCCATGGTCAGGTTGGCACGCACGGTGTCGTTGAATAGCGCGGGATGCTGCAGGACCACGGCAACATTCTCGCGCACGGTCTCCAGGCCGATTTCTTCCTGGGTCGAACCGCCGAAACGAATGGTACCGGCCAGGGGTGTGTACAGACCGAGCAGCAGTTGCACCAGTGTGCTCTTGCCACCGCCACTGGCACCAACGATCGCGACCTTTTCCCCCGGCGCGATCGACAGGTTCATCTTGTTCAGCACCAGCTCATCGCCATAACTGAAGCTCAGGCCCTGGACTTCGATGCCCACGGTTTCGCGACCCTGGAACGGATCGACGCCCCCCTCGTACTGCGGTTCGTCGGCTCGGGCGAGTAGTTCGTTGATCCGCGACAGGGCGCCGCCGGCTGCATAAAAGGCGTATTGCAGGTTCAACAGTTGCTCCACCGGGCCGATCATGAACCACAGGTAGCTGAAGACCGCGAGCATCTGGCCGATGGACAGGTCGGAAAACAGCACGGTGAGCATCGCTGCGGCGCGAAAGATGTCGATACCGAACTGGAACAGCAGGCCGCTGGCGCGGTTCGAAGCATCGGTTTTCCACTGCGAGGTGACTGCGTAATCCCGCACTTCCCGGGCGCGCTGCCCGAGTCGACCGAGGAAAAAGCCCTGGCGGTTGCCGGCACGGACTTCCTGAATGGAGTCGAGGGTTTCGGTGAGTGCCTGGGTGAAGCGCGAGGTGCTGTCGTTCTCCAGTTTCTTCAGGTGCTTGACCCGTTTGCCGAGCAACACCGTGGCGTAGATCACCAGCGGGTTGAACAGCATGATCAGCAGCGCCAGCTTCCAGTGCATCCACACCAGGATGCTCGCCGTGCCGACCAGGGTCAGCATGGCCACCAGGAAACGGCTGAGCGTTTCGCCAACGAATTTGTCGAGAGTGTCGAGATCGGTCACCAGATGCGTGGTGACCGTACCGCTGCCAAGGCTTTCGTACTCCCCCAGGGAAATTCGCTTGAGCCGCTCGATCAGGCGCAAGCGAATGCGGTAGACGATGTCCTTGGCCAGCGCTGCAAACAGGCGCGCCTGCACCACGTTGAACAACAGGGCGGCGCAACGCAGGCTCAGGGTAACCAGCAGCATCAGGCCTATGTAGCCCGCTGCTTTCTGCCAGTGCTCCGGCAGTGCGTGGTTCATGATCTTCAGCGCTGAATCGCCATGCCCCAGCAGCACCTCATCCACCAGCAGTGGCAGCAGCAAGGGAATCGGCACGCTGCACAAAGTGGCCAGGACCGCTACGCCGTTGGCGATCCACAAGGCTTTTTTATGCTGCAGGGCCAGGCGACGTATTTCGGCCCAGCTCAGTCGATCCATACGCTTGGGAGAGGGTTCATCGTCGGGCAGGTCATGCACAGGCGGCGCGCTCCAGCCAGCGGCCAAGCAATGGCGACAGCTCGCTGAGCGGTTGATAACCATTGGTCAGCAGCGCCAATTGCCCGTCCCGCTCGGCCAGCAATGTGGGGAAGCCGGCAATGCCAAGATCCTGGACCCAGGTGAAATCGGCGTCGGTCGCGGCGTGCTGCTCGGCACGGTCAAATGCCGCGGCGAACTCGATGCGCGGGACCCCCGCCTGCTCCGCCAACTCGACCAGGACACTGGCCTGGGTGACGTCGCGACCCTCGGCGTAGAACGCATGTTGAATCAAACCGAGCAATGTCCACGCACAATCGGCTGCCAGGCCACGCGCGGTCACGAGCGCCCGGCACGCGGGTTCGGTGTCGTAGACAAAGCCGTCGGGCAATGCACCCTCAAGCTTGAACGGCTGGCCGGTGGCATCAGTCACCGCCTGCCAGTGTTCGAGAATATAACGCCGGGTGGTCGGTTCCAGCGCCGAACCACTGCCGGTGCGCAAGCCGCCCACTACCAGATGTACCTCAACCCCGGCCGCGCGCGCCTGCTCGACCAGGGCTTGGGCCACCGGAGCAAAACCCCAGCACCAGGAGCACATCGGGTCCATCACATAGAGCAGGCGGCGCGCAGACATGGGATCAAGCCTCGGAAGGAGTTTGCTTGTAGTTGTAGCCAATCGGATGCGGCATGTTGCGCGCTTTCGCCAGTTCGATCTGCTTCTGCCGGTCGATGGCGCTACGGCGAGTCTTCTCGCTCAGCTTATCCCAGCAATGCGGGCAACTGATGCCCGGCACGTAGTGCTCGGATGCACGGTCTTGCACGCTCACCGGGGTGCGGCAGGCATGACATTGATCGTAGTCGCCTTCGCTGAGGTCGTGGCGCACCGTGACCCGGTTATCGAAGACGAAACAGTCGCCCTGCCATTTGGTTTCTTGCTGCGGCACCTCTTCAAGGTACTTCAGAATGCCACCCTTGAGGTGATAGACCTCATCGAAGCCCTGGCTGAGCATGTAGCTCGAAGCCTTTTCGCAACGAATGCCGCCGGTGCAGAACATCGCGACCTTCTTGTGCACGGCCGGGTCGAAGTGTTCCTTGATGTAGTCAGGAAATTCGCGAAAGCTGGTGGTCTTCGGATCGATGGCGCCCTCGAAGGTGCCGATGGCCACTTCGTAGTCGTTGCGGGTATCAATCAACAGCACTTCAGGGTCGCTGATCAGCGCGTTCCAGTTCTCTGGATCAACGTAGGTACCGACTTTTTTGTTCGGATCCACGCCTTCGACGCCCAGGGTGACGATTTCTTTCTTGAGCTTGACCTTGGTGCGGTAGAACGGCTGCTCGTCGCAGTACGATTCCTTGTGATCGATATCGTCCATGCGCGGGTCGTTCTTGAGCCAGGCCATGAGCCCGTCGATGCCTTCACGGCTGCCGGATACGGTGCCATTGATGCCTTCTTCGGCGATCAGCAGCGTGCCTTTGATGCCGTTGTCGACCATCGCCTGCAGCAAGGGCTCGCGCAGGGTGACGTAATCTTCCAGGGTGACGAACTTGTACAGTGCCGCCACAACAATCTGTTGTGTCATCGGGTGTTTCTCCAGGTGGCTACCCTCGTAAGGGGTGAACCGGATTCAAAAAAAACGCGCCGGGTTAGCGGCGCGTTGCGGATTCTAGCAAAAAAAATGTGGTTTCTGTAGGAGCAAGGCTCGCCCGCGATGGCAATCTCGAGGACGCTATCGCGGCAAGCCTTGCTCCCACACAAGCCGTGCACCTGCAGCCGGTGATCTCAGTGCTTGCTGCCGCCAGCACAGGTCGGCGAGGCCGGGGCCGCGTCCATCTGTGCCCATTCCTCAGGTGTATAGGTATGCAGCGCCAACGCATGAAACTCGCCCATCATCTCGCCAAGCGTGCCGTAGACTTTCTGGTGACGCTTGACGCGGTTGAGCCCTGCAAACTGCTGGCTGACGATCACTGCCTTGAAGTGAGTCTGCAACCCACGACTGTGCATGTGGCTCTCATCCAGCACTTGCAGGTGCTCGGGCTGTAACAGGCCCAGCGTCGACTCAATGCGTTGTTGCATGGTCATGCCCGACTCCGCTTAAGGCTTTTTCTTGGCAGGAGCTGCGCCCTTAGGCTCGAGCTCCGCGGTCATGTCAGCCAACAGTTTGTTGACCACAGGGACCGCGCTTTCCAGCTTGGCCTGAGTCATCTGCGCCGATTGCTGGGTCAGTTGCGGCATTTTTTCCAGGACTTTCTTGCCCAGTGGCGACCGGTAGAAAGCGACCAGGTCCTTGAGCTCCGATTCACTGAAGTTGGTGGTGTAGAGCTTGACCATGTCCGGCTTCAGCTTGTTCCAGCCAATGGCCTGGTCCAGCGCTGCGTTGGCCTTGGCCTGGTAGGTTTCCAGCAGGGCTTTTTTCGACTCGGGAGCTTTGGTCTGTTCAAAGCGCTGAGCGAACATTTGCTGCACTTGCATGTACACCGGAGTGCCCAGTTTGTCAGCGTGCGCCAGGGTCAGGAAAGCCTCGGCACTGGCGTTGTGGCTGGCGGTATCGGCAAAAACAGGGCCGCTGGCGCAAACCAGTGCAACCGCGGTACAGATGGCACGAAGACGAGTCATCGAGTTTCCTTTTCTAGCAGGCGAGGTAAAACCCCAAGGGCGTCCATTCTGCGCCTAAAAAAGTGTGTCACTCAACCCCAAGCCTTGTGGGGCCTAATTTAGAGGGGTCCAGCAGGCAATTTCGACACCGATGGAACCACCATGGACGATCACGGCCTAAACTGCGCTAACTGACCTACAGGAGTGTGCACGATGAGCCGTATCGAAACCGACAGCCTTGGCGAGGTGGAAGTCCCGGATGAGGCGTACTGGGGCGCTCAGACGCAACGCTCGCTGGTCAACTTCGCGATTGGCAACGAACGCATGCCACTGGCGGTGCTGCATGCGCTGGCCTTGATCAAGAAAGCCGCCGCACGGGTCAATGACCGCAACGGTGACGTGCCGGCCGACGTTGCCCGCCTGATCGAACAGGCGGCCGACGAAGTGCTCGATGGCAGCCACGACGATCAATTCCCGCTGGTGGTCTGGCAGACCGGCAGCGGTACCCAGAGCAATATGAACGTCAATGAGGTGATCGCCGGTCGCGCCAACGAACTGGCCGGTAACCCGCGGGGCGGCAAATCGCCGGTTCATCCCAACGATCATGTCAACCGCTCCCAGAGTTCCAACGACTGCTTCCCTACCGCCATGCACATCGCAACGGCCCAGGCGGTGCAACAGCAACTGCTGCCGGCGATCAGCGAACTGTCCGGCGGGTTGGCGGAGCTCTCCGCCCGGCACATGAAGCTGGTCAAGACCGGGCGCACCCACATGATGGACGCCACGCCGATCACCTTCGGCCAGGAACTGTCGGCATTCATCGCACAGCTCGATTACGCCGAAAGAGCGATCCGCAGCGCGTTGCCCGCCGTCTGTGAACTGGCCCAGGGCGGCACCGCAGTCGGCACTGGGTTAAATTCGCCCCACGGTTTTGGCGAAGCGATTGCCGCCGAACTGGCAGCCCTTTCCGGCCTGCCGTTTGTTACGGCACCGAACAAATTTGCCGCGCTGGCAGGGCATGAACCTTTGACCACCTTGTCGGGTGCGTTGAAGACCCTTGCCGTCACCCTGATGAAAATCGCCAACGACCTGCGCCTGCTGGGCTCCGGGCCGCGTGCCGGTTTAGCCGAAGTGAAACTGCCCGCCAACGAGCCGGGCAGTTCGATCATGCCAGGCAAGGTTAATCCAACTCAGTGCGAAGCCTTGTCGATGCTGGCCTGCCAGGTCATGGGCAACGACGTGGCTATCGGTTTTGCGGCAAGCCAGGGACACCTGCAGTTGAACGTCTTCAAGCCGGTGATCATTCACAACCTGCTGCAATCGATCCGTCTGCTGGGCGATGGCTGCAGCAACTTCCAGCAGCATTGCATTGCCGGCCTGGAACCGGATGCTCAGAAAATGGCTGAACATCTGGAGCGTGGGTTGATGCTGGTGACGGCGTTGAATCCGCATATCGGTTATGACAAGTCCGCGGAGATAGCCAAGAAAGCGTATGGCGAAGGGCTGACATTGCGTGAGGCGGCGTTACAGCTGGGATACCTGACCAGTGAAGAGTTCGATGCCTGGGTACGGCCGGAGAATATGCTGGAGGCTGGGGCCAAAGGTTAAGTAACGCCGTGGCCGGTAGTCCTTCATCGCGGGCGAGCCGCGATCCCACAGGTCTGTGTTTAAGCACAGAACCTGTGTGCTAGCAAAAAACCTGTGGGAGCGCGGCTTGCCCGCGATGAACGATGACGCGGTCTAACTGGCCGCCAACCGCGCCCGCCGCGCCCTCAGTCCGGCAATCAATGAAGGCCCCAGCGCTACCAGCGCCGAGCCCAACACCACCAGCACGGCCCCGCCATAGCCCAGGCCATTGATTGTCTCGGCATGCACGTACGCCGGCCAGAGCCATGCGGCCACAGCCACCGCAGCGAAAGTCACCAGCGGCGTGATCGCCAGCGTCGCACTCACCCGGGAAGCCTCCCAGTGGGCCAGCGCCTCGGCGAATGCACCGTAGGCAATCAAAGTGTTCATGCAGCACGCCAGCAGCAGCCAGCCCTGCAGCGGGCTCAGTTGCAGCACTTCCAGCGGATGCACCCAGGGGGTCAGCAGCAACCCGCAGAACAGGTAGATCACCATCATCACTTGCAGCGAATTCCATACCGTCAGCAGTTGCTTCTGCCCCAAGGCATAGAAGGTCCAGACCGTGGAAGCCAGCAGGACCAGCAACACGCCGGCGGTGTAGTCGCTCAGGGAAGTCAGCAACTCACTCAGGCGCTGGTTGAAGAACAGCACGAAGCCGATCAGCAGCACCAGCAGCCCAATCCCCTGCCCGACGCTGAAACGCTCCTTGAACACAAACAGACTGGCGATCAGCAACATGATCGGACCCATCTGTACCACCAGTTGTGCCGTACCGGGGCTCAGCAGGTTCAGGCCCATCAGGTACAACACGTAGTTGCCGACCAGCCCCAGCACCGCCATCACCACCAGCCAGCCACCGCGCGGGCCGAGGACCTTGCGACTGGGCAGGCGCCTGGTGGCCGCCAGGTAGATGAACAGGCAGCTGCCGGACACCATCAGGCGAAACCAGGTCACCGTGACCGGGTCCATCACCTGCAGCACCTGCTTGAGCTTGATCGGCAGGATTCCCCACAACAGCGCGGTCAGCAAGGCCAGGAACAGGCCGTAGGCCCAGCGACCGGATGAAATGTGCATGCGTACCTCAACAAGGCCAGACGGCAAGAGTTGGTCATTCTAGGCCCATGCACTGATGGTACACAGGCACAGTTGCCCACGTGCCGCGCATGCAACTGTGCAGGTCGCATGCCGTCGATCGGTTGGTTGGTTGGGCACGGCAAATGGTTCAGACATAAGCTGATTCGATCCACCCATAGGACAGCACCTTCAGGAGAACCTTCATGTACGGCATGCGCGCCCAGGACAACGCCCCCGCTACGCACTTTCGCAGTGACCGGCTATGCAGGGTGAACGGGGAGTTGTATTTCAGTACCCGGGAAAACACGCTGGAGGGGCCGTTTGAAAATCCGCAGGTGGCGGAGCGTGGGATTCGGGAATATATCGAGCGGATGCAAAAGATGAGTAACCGACGCTAGACCCAGGCGCGGGTATTCGCCAGCAAGTCGAATCGTCGCACCGCCGCAAGACCTGTGTGAGCGGCGGCGCGGTTATTCGACTTGCTCGCGGAGGCTACTTCACAGTTTCCACACCAATACAGGTCATTACCGCACCGCTTCAAACAGCCCGGTAGCCCCCATGCCCCCGCCCACGCACATGGTCACCACGCCATAGCGCAGATTACGCCGCTGCAACTCGCGCACCAGATGCCCCACTTGCCGCGAACCGGTCATGCCGAACGGGTGGCCAATGGAAATCGAGCCGCCGTTGACGTTGTATTTTTCGTTATCGATTTGCAGGCGGTTACGGCTGTAAAGGCATTGCGAAGCGAACGCCTCGTTGAGTTCCCACAGGTCAATGTCGGCCACCTGCAACCCTTTGGCCTTGAGCAGTTTGGGCACCGAAAACACCGGGCCGATCCCCATCTCATCCGGTTCGCAACCTGCCACGGTAAATCCGCGGAAGAACGCCTTGGGCTTCAATCCCAGCTCCAGGGCTTTTTCCAGGCTCATCACCAGCGTCATCGACGCACCGTCGGACAACTGCGAAGAGTTGCCGGCAGTCACCGAGCCGTCTTCGGCAAATACCGGTTTCAAGCCCGCCAGGCTTTCCAGCGTGGTGTCCGGGCGGTTGCAATCGTCGCGATCGACAATGCCGTCGAGGATCTGCACCTCGCCGCTGTTCTTGTCCTCGACCCGGTATTTCACCGCCATCGGCACGATTTCGTCATCGAACAAGCCGGTGGCCTGGGCCTGCGCCGTACGCTGCTGGCTCTGCAGCGCATACAGGTCCTGTTCTGCGCGGCTGACGTTATAGCGACGCGCCACGATCTCGGCAGTCTGGCCCATGGGGAAGTAGATGCCCGGGACCTGCTCCTTGAGCAGCGGGTTGATCAGGTTGTCGGTATTGACGCTCTTCATCGTCAGGCTGATCGACTCGACGCCGCCAGCCACAATGATCTCACTGCAGCCCGAAGCGATCTGGTTGGCAGCAATGGCGATCGCCTGCAAACCCGACGAGCAGAAGCGGTTGAGGGTCATGCCGGCAGTGCCAGTACCCAGGCGCGACAACACCGCCACATTACGGCCGATGTTGTAGCCTTGGGCGCCTTCGTTGGAACCAGCTCCGACGATGCAGTCCTCGACGCTCGCCGGGTCGATGCCCGAGCGCGCCAACAAGGCGTCGACACAATGCGCCGCCATGTCGTCAGGACGAGTCTGGTTGAACTTACCGCGAAAGGATTTGGCCAGGCCGGTCCGCACGCTGTCGACGATCACCACTTCACGCATGGCATACCTCATTGTTGTTATCGGTTGAGAGTAGACCGAGCATAAGTCCACCACATAACCGGCTGCGACAATCATTCACCTCGCGTATGCGCAACCATCGGTTCACTTCTTGTGTTTCTTGTCCTTGCGGTCGGACTTTTCGAACGCCGCTTCCAGAGCACTGTTAATAGTGCGCAGCACTTTGACCCGCGCCCAGCGCTTGTCATTGGCTTCCACCAGCGTCCATTGCGAGATATCGGTGCTGGTGCGATCCACCATATCGCCTACCGCAGCACGATAGGCGTCCCACTTGTCGCGGTTGCGCCAGTCGTCTTCGGTGATCTTGAAACGCTTGAAGGGTATCTCCTCACGGGCCTGGAAACGCTCCAGCTGAGTCTGCTTGTCGATGGCCAGCCAGAACTTGACCACGATCACGCCGGAATCGACGATCTGCTCTTCGAAATCATTGATCTCGCTGTAAGCGCGCAACCAGTCCGACGGCGGGCAGAAGCCTTCGATGCGCTCCACCAGCACACGCCCGTACCACGAACGATCAAACACGGTGAACTTGCCCTTGGCCGGGATGTGCCGCCAAAACCGCCACAAGTACGGCTGCGCACGCTCTTCTTCGGTCGGCGCGGCAATCGGCACGATGCTGTACTGACGCGGATCCAGGGCCGCCGCCACCCGGCGAATCGCCCCGCCCTTGCCCGCCGCATCATTGCCTTCGAAGACGGCGATCAACGCGTGGCGGCGCATGCGTTTATCCCGCATCAGGCCAGAGAAGCGTGCCTGTTCGGTGATCAGCTGTTCTTCGTAATCGTCCTTGTCCAGGCGCAGGGTCAAGTCCAGGCTGTCGAGCAGGTTCAACTGATCGACGCTAATGGGCAGTGGGGCGGCGTTGACTTTTTCCGGGTGCAGGGATGCTCGTTGGAGAGCACCTTGCAGGCCGGCGAGCAGAATCCGCCCGACCGCCAGGCTGCGATAGTTCGGGTCGACGCCTTCGATCACATGCCAGGGCGCATAGTCACGGCTGGTGCGGCGCATGACGCGCTCGCCGTATTTGACGAACTTGTCGTAGGTCTGCGATTGCTGCCAGTCCAGCGGGCTGATGCGCCAGCTGTGCAAGGGGTCGTCCGCCAGCGCCTTGAGGCGGGCCTTCATCTGTTTCTTGGACAGGTGGAACCAGAACTTGAAGATCAGCGCGCCTTCGTCGCACAGCATCTTTTCCAGACGCTCGGCGGCATTGATGCCCTGGTCGAGCCGCGGATTCTTGAACTCGCCATGGACTCGCCCTTGAAGCATCTGGCTGTACCAGTTGCCAAAGAAAATACCCATGCGGCCCTTGGCTGGCAGCATTCGCCAGTAGCGCCAGGCCGGCGGACGGGCCAGCTCCTCGTCGGTTTGCTGATCAAAAGTGCGCACTTCGATCAGTCGAGGGTCCATCCACTCGTTGAGCAGCTTGACCGTCTCACCCTTGCCGGCCCCTTCGATGCCGTTGATCAGCACGATGACCGGAAAACGTTGCTGCTGCTGGAGTTCAAATTGCGCTTCAAGCAACGCTTCGCGCAGCGCCGGCACTTCGGCGTCGTAGGTTTCTTTATCGATGAAATGACCGATTTCAGCAGATTCGAACATGGATGGCTCCCTTCCCGTATTGAGCAAGACTAGCGGATTGACCTCCCCCACGTAGTAGAAATCCATTTTCATCGTTTGATCGGCCGCTGCCGATGCCATGGATCAGGCATTGCCACGACGATCAGCTAGAATGGCCACCTTGCCGATGCCGAGCCTGCCATGAAACCCGTATTACCCCACGCCCAGCTCGACTGGGACGACCAGGGACTTCCGCGTTCGCGGGTGTTCGACGACGTGTACTTTTCCGATCTGTCGGGCCTGGATGAGACCCGTTACGTGTTCCTCCAGCAAAATGCCTTGAGTGAGCGCTTTGCCACGCTGCAGGCCGGTGAGCGCCTGGTGATTGGGGAGACCGGATTCGGCACCGGCCTGAACTTCCTCTGTGCCTGGCAGTTGTTCGAGGCACAGGCGGTGCCTGGCGTGCGGTTGCATTTCGTCAGCGTCGAAAAATACCCGCTGACCCTGCCGGACCTGCAGCGAGCACTGGCATTGTGGCCCGAGCTCAAGCCGTTCGCCGATCAACTGCTGGCGCAATACGTGGCCATCCATCAAGGCTTCCAGCGACTGGTGCTGGACAACGGCCGCGTCACCCTGACGTTGCTGATTGGCGACGCCCTGGAACAGTTGCCGCAACTGGACGCCCAAGTTGACGCCTGGTTTCTCGACGGCTTCGCCCCGGCAAAAAATCCCGACATGTGGACCGCCGAGCTGTTCGCCGAACTGGCCCGCCTGGCAGCGCCCGGCTCGACCATCAGTACGTTTACCAGCACCGGTTGGGTGCGCCGACTGCTGAATGCGGCGGGCTTCAAGATGAAGCGTACGCCCGGCATCGGGCACAAATGGGAAATCCTGCGGGGCGTATTTCTCGGATGGCCGCAAGAGGCAGCGCCGCCGGCGGTAACCAAACCGTGGTTCGCGCGTCCGCTGCCACTGACTGGCGAGCGGCATGCCATGGTGATTGGCGCCGGTCTGGCCGGTTGCGCCACGGCTGCGAGCCTTGCGGCAAGGGGTTGGCGCGTGAGCCTGCTGGAGCGTCACACGGCTCTGGCGCAGGAAGCGTCGGGCAATCCCCAGGGCGTGTTGTACCTCAAGCTTTCGGCCCATGGCACGGCGTTGTCACAGTTGATTGTCAGTGGATTTGGCCACACCCGGCGGTTGCTCGAACATCTGCAACGGGGAGTCGACTGGGACGATTGCGGTGTTCTGCAACTGGCGTTCAATGCCAAGGAAGCCGACCGGCAGGCACATTTGGCCGCAGCGTTTCCCGACGATCTGCTGCATGAGCTCGATCGCGAACACGCCGAGGGGCGCGCGGGTATCGCGCTGCCATCCGGCGGCCTGTTTTATCCAGAGGGCGGCTGGGTGCATCCGCCAGCCCTGTGCGCCTGGCAAGCGGCTCATCCCAATATCAACGTCCTGACTCATCACGAGGTGGTGCAACTGCGCCGTGACAAAGGGCAATGGCAGGCGTGGGCTGGGGAAAGATTGCTGGCCCAAGCGACAGTGGTGGTGCTGGCGGGCGCTGCCGACGTCAGGCGTTTTGACTTCAGCAGCGACCTGCCGCTCAAGCGTATTCGGGGCCAGATTACCCGCCTGCCTCAAACTGCTGACAGCCAAAGCCTGAGCACCGTGGTGTGCGCCGAAGGCTACGTTGCACCGGCGCGGCTGGGCGAACACACCCTGGGCGCCAGTTTCGATTTCAACAACGACGACCTGACACCCACGGCAGCCGAGCATGCCGGCAACTTGCAGATGCTCGAGGATATATCCGCCGATCTGGTCGCCCGCCTGGGTGCCGGCACCTTGCAACCAGAGGCCCTGGAAGGTCGCGCCGCGTTTCGCTGTACCAGTCCGGATTACCTGCCGATCGTCGGTCCGCTGGCCGCTACCCAGGCCTTTACCGACGCCTATGGCGTCCTGAGCAAAGATGCCCGGCAAACGCCGGACATCCCTTGCCCATGGCTGGACGGTGTGTACGTCAACAGCGGTCACGGTTCCCGGGGCTTGATCACCGCCCCATTGTCAGCCGAGCTGCTGGCGGCCTGGCTCGACAACGAACCGCTGCCGTTGCCCCGGGCCGTCGCCGAGGCGTGCCATCCCAATCGATTCGTCTTGCGGCGCTTGATCCGCGCAAAGGCGTGAAAGACTAAAGACTACCGCAACGCTTCTTCCAGTGTTTGCACCCCATCCCGACCCGCAGCCGCCAGCCAATGCGGCATGGCCGCTGTAGTACTCGGGCCTTGTCCAGGCCGGCGGTGTGTTCCACCAGCGCCTTCAGGCGCTGGTCGGAGGTCAGGGGCACAACCGCACAGGCATCGAGCGCCTTATTCCTTATCGATCTAAAACTCCCAGGATCGCAGCGGGTCAGTTTCTGAGTGCCCGCTGTTTTAGCCGGGTATCGATTGAACCTCCCCAACGGAAAAACCGGTAAGGACTTTATGTGCGGATTAGCTGGCGAGTTACGCTTTGACAATCAACCTGCGGACCTTGCAGCCGTTGAACGAATCACCCATCACCTGGCACCCCGCGGACCTGACGCGTGGGGCTTCCACAGCCAAGGGCCGATTGCCCTGGGCCATCGCCGCCTGAAAATCATGGACCTGTCGGACGGCTCGGCGCAGCCGATGGTCGACAATCAGTTGGGCCTGTCCCTGGCGTTCAATGGCGCGATCTACAACTTTCCAGAGTTGCGCACCGAGCTTGAAAGCCTTGGTTATGCGTTCTACTCCGGCGGTGACACCGAAGTGCTGCTCAAGGGCTATCACGCCTGGGGCGAAGCACTGCTACCCAAGCTCAACGGCATGTTTGCGTTTGCCATTTGGGAACGCGACACCAAGCGCCTTTTCATTGCCCGTGACCGTCTGGGCGTGAAGCCGCTCTACCTGTCGCGTACCGGCCAGCGCCTGCGCTTTGCCTCGGCTTTGCCAGCACTGCTCAAGGGCGGCGACATCAACCCGATCCTTGATCCGGTGGCTCTCAATCACTATCTGAATTTTCATGCCGTGGTTCCCGCTCCGCGCACCTTGCTGGCAGGCATCGAGAAATTGCCGCCGGCGACCTGGATGCGCGTCGAAGCTGATGGCAGCACCGAGCAGAAAACCTGGTGGACCCTGCCCTACGGTCCCCGTGCCGATGAAATGAACCTGACACTGGAAGACTGGCGCGACCGCGTGCTGGACAGCACCCGTGAAGCGGTGGCTATTCGTCAACGAGCTGCTGTCGACGTCGGAGTCTTGCTCTCCGGCGGAGTGGATTCGAGCATGCTCGTGGGACTGTTGCGCGAAGTCGGGGTGGAGAACCTGTCGACCTTTTCCATCGGCTTCCAGGATGCCGGCGGCGAACGCGGCGACGAGTTCCAATACTCGGACCTGATCGCCAGGCACTACGGCACCCAGCACCATCAGTTACGCATCGACGAAAAAGAGATCATTGAGCAATTGCCGGCGGCGTTCCGCGCCATGAGCGAGCCGATGGTCAGCCATGACTGCATTGCGTTCTACCTGCTGTCCCGTGAAGTGGCCAAGCACTGCAAGGTGGTACAGAGCGGCCAGGGTGCAGACGAACTGTTCGCCGGTTACCACTGGTATCCGCAAGTCGATGGCGCCGCCGACCCTTACGCTGCCTACCGCGAAGCGTTTTTCGACCGCAGCTATGAAGATTACGCCGCCACCGTGCAGCCCAAATGGTTGACGGCGAATGACGCGGCTGGCGATTTCGTGAAAGAACATTTTGCCCAGCCTGGCGCCGATGCCGCTGTGGACAAAGCCTTGCGCCTGGACAGCACGGTGATGCTGGTGGACGACCCGGTCAAGCGCGTCGACAACATGACCATGGCCTGGGGCCTGGAAGCCCGCACGCCGTTCCTGGACTACCGCCTGGTGGAATTGTCGGCACGGGTACCGGGCAAATTCAAGCTGCCCGATGGCGGCAAGCAGGTGCTCAAGGAAGCCGCGCGACTGGTCATTCCAAGTGAAGTGATCGACCGCAAGAAAGGTTACTTTCCGGTCCCCGGCCTCAAGCATCTACAGGGCGATACGCTCAATTGGGTGCGCGAACTGCTGCTGGATCCGAGCCAGGATCGTGGCTTGTTCAACCCGGCCATGCTTGACCGCCTGCTGACTGATCCACAAGGTCAACTGACGCCCTTGCGTGGCTCCAAGCTGTGGCAACTGGCGGCCTTGAACCTGTGGCTCAGCGAACAAGGAATCTGATCGATGAAACCCCACGCCACGGCTTACAGCCAACGCTTGTTGCGCGGTCAGGCGCCTACCTACGAGCGCTTGCAGGCACGCTTGGCTGAGGATGGCAGTGAACCGAGCGCGGCCCCGATTGCGCTGCATTGCGGTTGGGGTCGATTGCTGATCGGCCACACCTTCGCTGACCCTGCCAGTCTTGCCCAGGAACTGCTCAACGAAAAACCCGGCGAGCGGGATATCGCGCTGTATGTGGCCGCGCCCCAGCAGGTGTTGGGGCTTGAGCCGGCGCAACTGTTCCTCGACCCTTCGGACACCTTGCGCCTGTGGTTCACTGACTATCGCCCCTCCACGCGGGTGTTTCGCGGCTTCCGGATTCGTCGGGCGCAAAGTGAGGCGGACTGGAAGGCGATCAACACGCTGTACCAGGCCCGCAACATGCTGCCCATCGATGCCAGTTTGCTGACCCCGCGTCACCTCGGCGGTCCGGTGTACTGGCTGGCCGAGGATGAAGACAGCGGTGCGGTCATCGGCAGTGTGATGGGGCTCAACCATCACAAGGCCTACAACGATCCAGAGAACGGCAGCAGCCTGTGGTGCCTGGCCGTCGACCCCCTTTGTTCCCGACCGGGGGTGGGAGAAGTGCTGGTCCGGCACCTGATCGAACACTTCATGAGTCGCGGGCTGAGTTACCTCGACCTGTCGGTATTGCATGATAATCGCCAGGCCAAAAACCTCTACGCCAAGCTGGGTTTTCGCAACCTTTCGACCTTTGCCATCAAACGCAAGAATGGCATCAATCAGCCGCTGTTCCTGGGGCCTGGGCCGGAGGCGAACTTCAACCCTTACGCACGGATCATTGTCGAGGAGGCCCATCGTCGGGGTATTGATGTACTGGTCGATGACGCCGAAGCCGGGATGTTCACCCTCAGCCATGGCGGGCGGCGGGTACGTTGCCGCGAGTCCCTGAGCGACCTGACCAGCGCCATCAGCATGAGTCTGTGCCAGGACAAAAGCCTGACGCACAAGGTACTCAAGGCGGCGGGGCTGAAATTGCCGTCCCAGCAACTTGCCGGCAATGCCGATGACAACCTGGCATTCCTCGACGAGCATGAGCGCGTAGTGGTCAAGCCGCTGGACGGCGAACAGGGCCGAGGGGTAGCGGTGGACCTGCAGACGATCGAAGAGGTCCAGCAAGCCATTGAGTCAGCTCGCCAGTTTGACACCCGGGTGCTTCTGGAGAGTTTTCACGAAGGTTTGGACCTGCGGATTCTGGTAATCGGTTTTGAAGTGGTGGCTGCGGCCATCCGCCGACCGGCCGAAGTGATCGGTGATGGCCAGCACAGTGTCGGCGCGCTGATCGAGGCTCAAAGTCGTCGGCGCCAGGCTGCCACCGGCGGCGAGAGCAAGATCCCCCTCGACCACGAAACCGAGCGTACCCTGGCGGCTGCCGGTTACGATTACAGCAGTGTTTTACCGGCCGGCGAGCACCTGTTCGTGCGGCGCACGGCGAATCTGCATACCGGCGGCATCCTTGAGGATGTCACGCCCATCTTGCATCCGACCCTGGTCGACGCTGCGGTGCGGGCGGCCCGGGCGCTGGACATTCCCATGGTCGGGCTCGACCTGCTGGTGCCGGCGGCGGATCAGCCGGAATACGTATTTATCGAGGCCAATGAACGCGCCGGGCTGGCCAACCATGAACCGCAACCGACGGCAGAACGCTTTGTGGATCTGCTGTTTCCCCATAGTCAGCCGGCTGCCCAATAGATAGATGCTGCCTGGACTGACGCCATCGCGGGCAGCCTGTTCCCACAGGGAGTGTGTGAGGCCCGGCTCTGGGAGCCGGGCTGCTGTGAGAGCAAAGCCTGCCCGCGATGACGGCCTGACCACCTCCCACTCTTAACCTCATCGAAACCATCGATGCACTCAACTCATCAGGAGTTTCCATGACCAGTAGAATCCCGGAACCGGATCTCAACTACCTGCAAAAAGTCCTGTTGGAGATGCTGGCCATTCCAAGCCCCACAGGATTCACCGACACCATCGTGCGCTACGTCGCCGAGCGTCTTGAAGAGCTGGGCATTCCCTTCGAAATGACCCGGCGCGGGACCATCCGTGCGACCCTCAAGGGCAAGAAAAACAGCCCGGATCGCGCCGTCTCGGCGCATCTGGACACCATTGGCGCGGCAGTTCGCGCGGTCAAGGACAACGGTCGACTGACCCTGGCACCAGTTGGCTGCTGGTCCAGTCGTTTTGCCGAGGGCAGTCGGGTCAGCCTGTTCACCGATAATGGCGTGATTCGCGGCAGTGTATTGCCCCTGATGGCTTCCGGGCACGCCTTCAACACGGCCGTGGACGAGATGCCGATCAGCTGGGATCACGTGGAGTTGCGTCTGGATGCCTACTGCGCCACTCGTGCAGACTGTGACTCGCTAGGGATCAGCGTCGGTGATTTCGTGGCCTTCGATCCATTGCCCGAATTCACCGAAAGCGGCCATATCAGTGCCCGTCACCTGGATGACAAGGCCGGCGTGGCTGCGCTGCTGGCGGCCATGAAGGCGATTATCGACAGTGGCGAAGAGCTGATGATCGATTGTCATCCCCTGTTCACCATCACCGAGGAAACCGGCAGTGGCGCGGCAGCGGCGTTGCCGTGGGACGTCAGTGAGTTCGTCGGCATTGATATAGCCCCCGTAGCTCCGGGCCAGCATTCCAGCGAACATGCCGTGAGTGTGGCAATGCAGGATTCCGGTGGGCCGTATGACTATCACCTGTCCCGGCACTTGCTGCGCCTGGCCAGCGATAATGAATTACCGGTGCGTCGCGATCTGTTCCGTTATTACTTCAGCGATGCGCATTCGGCGGTTACCGCCGGGCATGACATCCGCACCGCCCTGCTCGCTTTCGGCTGCGATGCAACTCACGGCTACGAGCGTACCCACATAGACAGCCTGGCCGCGTTGAGTCGCCTGCTCGGCGCCTACATCCTCAGCCCGCCGGTATTTGCCAGCGATGCACAGCCAGCGAAGGGTTCGCTGGACCGGTTCAGTCACCAGATCGAGCATGACACGCAGATGGAAAGTGATACCCGGGTGCCATCGGTGGATAGCCTGGTGGGACAGCGCAACGATAGCTAAGCCGATATCTGCGGCGCCGGCACGACCGATCGAGAGCAGGCTCGCTCCCACAGAATTTTCCCCGTGCGGGAAACGGTTTTGGTGTGAGGGCAAGCCTGCTCGCGATGACGATGGAGCAACCTGCGCTAAACCGAGGGTAGCCGCCATCTGCCAATCGCCGTAGCATCGCGCGATTGTTCAACCGAGGTGGCTATGCTGATTCCCCACGACCAACTTGAAGTCGATACCTTGACCCGCTTGATCGAAGATTTCGTGACCCGCGACGGCACGGACAACGGCGACGACACCCCGCTGGAAACCCGGGTCTTGCGGGTTCGCCAGGCCCTGAGCAAGGGACAGGCACTGATCGTTTTCGATCCGGAGAGCGAGCAATGTCAACTGATGCTCAAGCACGATGTGCCCAAGCATCTGTTAGACTGAAACGTCTGTTACTTGTGTTTCCCGGTCTTTTTTTCGTCCTGGATGCGCTCGTAGATCTCGCTGCGATGGACGGTAAAACTGCGCGGCGCTTCAACTCCGATGCGCACACTGTCGCCACTGACGGCCAGGATTCGCACGGAAATGGTGTCGCCAATGGAGATCAACTCTTGGGCTACACGGCTGAGAACTAGCATGGGATAGGTCCTACTGGGTGACAGGACCTTGAAGATGCCCGGCAGAAAACGCTCATTCAATATGTTGTAGGCAAATCAGTTTTTCCCTACAAACCTGAGGGAAGCACCCCGTAGGATTTATCCGACAAAACCGCAGAATATCGGATCTTTCCTTCAGGAAGCCGACAGTCGTGGGCCGAAGAGAATCACCGTCGCGCCAATCACGCACAGGGCCACACCGATCCAGTCCGAGCTCAAGGGACGAATCCGCTCCACCACCGCCAACCAGCCAATTGACGCCACGATGTAGATGCCTCCATAGGCGGCATAGGCGCGACCTGCATAGGTCGCTTCCACGCGCGTCAGCAGGAGTGCGAACAGCGTCAGGCTGAACAGTGCCGGCACAATCCACAGGGCGCTCTTGCCCTGGCGCAACCACATCCAGAATGCAAAACACCCGGCGATTTCAAACAAGGCGGCAAGAAAGAACCACAGGTAATTGAGCATGCAAGGGTCTCGCTAAAATGGCCGATGGCGGCCACCCTAGCGACGGCGGGACCATCGGGCAAGCTCAGCCTGCGGTCTGTTTGGCCTTTGCGCGCATTTTATCGGCCATGACCGTCATTTCGTTGTACAGCAGTTGCGGGTTCTTCTGCTTGATCGCCCAGGCCATACGGCCCTGCTCGTGCGGCAAGATCATGAATTCACCGGCACCGATCTGCTGATAGATGTAGTCGGCAATGTCGGCAGCGGTGATCGGCGAACTTTCAAGCAATTTGCCGACCTGCGCTTTCATCGCAGGCGTCGGGCCTCGGAAAGAGTCCAGCAGGTTGGTCTGGAAGAACGATGGGCATACCACATGCACCCCGACTTCCTGCTGCGCCAGTTCGATCAGCAGGCTTTCAGACAATGCGACCACGCCGGCCTTGGCCACGTTGTAGTTGCTCATGGCAGGGCCTTGCATCAGCGCGGCCATGGACGCGATGTTGATGATCTTGCCCTTGCTCTTTTCCAGCAGCGGCAGGAACGCCTTGCAGCCCTTGACCACGCCCATCAGGTTGATCGCAATCTGCCAATCCCAGTCTTCCAGGGACAGCTCGCTGAAGAACCCGCCGGAGGCCACTCCGGCGTTGTTGACGATGATGTCGATGCCGCCCAGCTTCTCCTCGCAGGCCTGGGCAAACGCCGTCAGTTGACTGTAGTCGCGCACGTCACAGCGCTGGATAAACCCGTCGCCACCCGCCTCGCGCACCAGCTTGAGGGTATCCTGCAGGCCGGGATCGCTGACATCGGACAAGGCCAGTTGCCAGCCCTCGCGCGCCCAGCGGAGCGCGATTTCGCGACCCAGGCCCGAGCCTGCGCCAGTGATCATCATGCGATTTTGCATAGCAGACAGCCTTGTTGTTCCGGGGAAGATGTGCCGAGTGTAGCGAAGGAGATAGCGGGAGCCACGCTGCATCAGATTGCTGAATAGGCTGCTCAAACCCCGGGCGCGGACGGATGAACTAAGCCAATAAAAAGGAAATAAGGCTTTCTTCGAAAAACATTAAAAAAACTTGGAATTTTCTCGCGATCAGCGCAGTCGGATCATTTAAGCAGCCAGGATTTAATTCATTCCTGCTGACAGTTATAGCTAGGTCATTCCGGAACACTTTCAACAAGGAAACAGACATGGGCACAATTCTAATCGTTATTCTGATCCTTCTTCTGGTAGGCGGTTTGCCGGTCTTCCCCCACTCCAGAAGTTGGGGTTATGGCCCGTCGGGTATCATCGGTGTAGTCCTGGTGGTGCTGTTGATCCTGCTCTTGCTTGGCAAGATATAAAGCGTTAACAGGAAAAAAAAGAGGCCCTGAAAAGGGCCTCTTTTTTATTGCCTGGACATTCAGTCCGGCTTGCCGTCAACCACACCGGCAGTGTTATCGATCAGACTCTTGGTCGCCGTTTGCAGGAAAGCTTCAAGTTTCTGCTTGAGCTCGGCGGTACGCGGTGCATCAGGGATGACCTCGGCCTTGGGTGTAGCGCCCAACTGATACTGGTATACCTTCGGCGCCATTTCTTTTTCCTTGGGCAGTACCAGGATCTGATCCGCGGTGATGATCGCGGTGGTCTGTTCGCTGCCCGAAGGCTTGATCACGCCAAAACCGGTGTCGCCTTCCGGCAGGTTCAGCAGGTCACGACCCCAGCATTGATGGCGCACTTCGCCACCGATGCGGCCCATGATGGTCGGCACGATATCGATCTGGGTGCCAACGGTGTGGTCACGCTCGCCGAATTTCTCCTGGATGCCCGGTGCGATCAGCAGCATCGGCACGTTGAAGCGACCCAGGTCCATTTCGGTGATCTGGCGCTCGTTGCCGAAACCGTGGTCACCCACGATGACGAACAGGGTCTCCTTGAAGTAAGGCTCCTTGCGGGCCTTCTCGAAGAACTGGCCCAAGGCCCAATCGGCGTAGCGCATGGCCGTCAAATGTTCGTTGAGGCTGCCGCGATCCGTCACGCGCTCGACCGGCAATGGCGACGGCAAGGCGTATGGGGTGTGATTCGACAAGGTTTGCAGCAGCGCATAAAACGGCTTGCCGTTTTCCCGCGCCTTGAGCTCGACCAGGCCGCGATCAAACATATCCTGGTCGGACACGCCCCAGGTCGGATCGGAGAACACCGGGTTCACGTAATCATTGCGACCAATGAAGTTGGTCATGCCCTGGCTGCTGAAGAAGCCCGACTGGTTATCCCAGGCGAAGTCGCCGTTGTAGACGTATACATCGTTGTAATCACGGACACTGAGCAGTTGCGGTAAACCGGACAGCTTGTGGCTGCCTTCCGGGGTCTGCATCAGGTATTCGAAGCCCGGCAGGTTCGGGAAGCAGGCCATGGTGGCGAACATGCCCTGGTGGGTGTGTGTGCCGTTGGAGAAGAAGCGATCGAACAGCAGGCCCTCTTTCGACAGTTTGTCGAGGTACGGCGTGATGTTACCCGAGGCACCCAACGCGCCTACCGAGTGACCGGCCATGCTTTCCATCAGGATCACGACGACGTTCTTGATCGGCAGGGTCTTGTCGGCCGGTGGCGTGTAGTCACGGCGCACGGCTGCCGTGTCCGGATCGACCAGCTTGTCGTCAGGCATGACCAGCATGTCGCGCACGATTTGCTGGGCTTCAGGCTGCGGCAAGGTAGCCTTCCAGATATTATCGCGATCTTCAGACATGCGGCTCTTGGCAGCAGCGATCAGCGACAGCGTGCCATTGAGGCCCAACTGATTGGCGAAATTGGAATCGGTGGTGTAGACGTCCCCCCAGCGCAACGGCGGACCTTGACGCAAGGTGCCGCGAGCCGCGACGACGCAGATCAGCAGGCAAACCACGAACACGGCAGTGCGCGCATACCATGGAGCCACCTGGCGAGTACTGATGGTACCGCCGCTGAACGGGCCGCGTGGTCGGGTGGCGCGGTCTGCACCCTTGAACGCCAGCGCGAGGATGACAGTGCCGCCGACCCATGCCAGCAGGTAACGAACCACGGGAAAACCGTACCAGAGCATGCTCATGACGGTTTTCGGGTCTTCCTTCACATACTGGAAGACCAGGCCGTTGAGACGTTGGTGGAATTCGCGGTAGAAGTCCATTTCCATCAGGCCGAGGAACAGCGCGATGCTCGAAGCCACGGTCAGCCACAGGCGGAAGAAACCACGGGCCGCCATTGCGCGGACGCTGAACAGTGCCAGTACCAGCGGGATGCTGAGGTAGACCACCAGGCGCAGGTCGAATCGCAGACCGTTGACGAACGCTTCGGCGAAGGTCGAGGCCGGTGTATCAAGGATCATCTCGCTGTTGTAGGCCAGCAGCGCAACGCGCAGCAGGCTGAACATGACCATCATGACCAGGGCGCACAACAAGGTGTAGGCCAGGTGCGATTTGACGGTTGGTTGCAGCAGGCGACTTGAAGCTCGCTGCTGTTTCAGGGCGTCCGGGTTTGCCATGTCGTTTTAGGACCCATTGGAAGTTGAAGTTGCATAAATACAGCGGCGCTTAGCCCTCTGTTGGTCGATACCTGACCCCGGGGCTTGCGCGGTGCGCAAATGTTGCACGATCACCCGCAGCATTGCCATTGATTACTGTTTGGGTTGGCGCGGGCGAGATTGTCTTGGACGGGTTGTGAAAATTTCGTGCAGTGAATATTCGGATACAAAATATAGGCTTGGGTTGCTCGATCTGTTGGCCTCGGTGGGCCAGGTGCAGGGGCTGTCGAGTGAAACGAAGCAGCGCCTGCACAGCTCCCGGACGGATCGGTCAAAAAAGCGAAATTACTTCTCCGCCCGCTCCTTCAACGCCTTCAACGTATTGAACGGCGCATCCACCACAAACTTGTTGGCCACCATCGAAGGCACGCTGCCGCCCGGTTCGGTGTGCACCTGGTAGGTGACTTCGACCTGGTCACCCTTGGGCACGAACTTCCAGAAACCCTCGACCTTGACCACCCGCACAAAACCCTTTTCCTCGGGCATGTACTTGGGCACGCCTTCGAGCTTGCGGGTCAGGCTGCCATCGGCGCCTTCGACGGTGGTGATGTGCAGCACCGAATCCCGTGGAGTCACCGGCCATGGGGTATTGAATTGAGAGTAGGTCCAGCTCTGGTCGCCTTCATGCTTGAGCAGTTTCTGCAGCTTGCATTCGTGAATCCAGGCACAGGCACCCGGCACATCCTCCTGCAAGGCGCGCAGTTTGGCCATGGAGGTTTTCATCAGGGTGATGCCCTGGTAAGCCTTGTAATCAGAACCGGCCACTTCACTCAAGGAGACCTTGATACCGTCCTCGTTCTTGGCAACTTTCCACTCTTCGGCCTGGACCGAAGTCGCCAGCAAAACGCTCAAACCACACAGCACAGCCAAACGATGCAGCGAACCCATAGTGTTATTCCTTATTGTTGAAGTTCAGACCGTTGAACACATCACGCCGCCGTCATTTGCTCCCACCAGCCAATCAGTTTGATCGCTTCTTCGCTGCTGTTGCCGCAAACATCGGGGTCGGCCGCGAATGACGAACAAACAGCCGGGCGCTCCGGTTTACCGAAAATGTTGCACAGGTTTTCGACAGACAGTTGCACGCAACGTTCTCCCGCAGGTTTGCCGTGGGGCATTCCGGGGATCGGTGAACTGATGGAAGGGGCAATGCAACAGGCGCCACAACCCTCACGGCATTTCATGACGACAAGCTCCTCGCGACGGGCGATGTGTAAAGACGGTGCACAGAGTAACCGCTAAAACAGTTGTTTTAAATTAAACCGGCCGAGGTTTTTCGATCAAATGGGCGTGACCGATCAGTCTCCGACAAAGCGTCCTGGCTTGGGGTCACAAGAGGGAGCCAATCATTGCTTGAATTCGAATTCCAGCGCGGCACCTTCTACGTCGCGCCGCTCTTCATTGCGCAACTGCAGCTGCATTTCGTTGCTGAGCAGGCGCCCGTTGAGCTGAAAAGGACTGCTGCCCGTCTTGTCGCCAAACATTTGCGGCAATATCGCATCGTGTTTGGGCAACGGCACCGTGCCAACCGGGTCCAGCTCTTCAACCATTTCCTTGGGCAGGCTCAGGTCGAGTTTGGCCGAAGGTAGCGGGGTTTTCGCTATTTCACTGGCGGATTTGGACTTGGAAGTAATAGGTGCGCGTTTTTTCACCGGCTTGCTGTTCTGTTTAGCGGGGGACGCCTTTTTGACAGTGCCGGTCTTTTTTGCCGGGGTAGACTGACTTGCAGGCGTGCTTGCCGAAGGAGTTTGCTGGGCAGGAGCCGCCATGAGGCCTTGTGCCTGAAAAGACATCAGCAGGCAGAACGACAACCACACGGCGGGTAAAATCGATTTCATGGACCCGGCAACACTAACGGCAGAGGGCCATATGCTCGCCTGTTAGCCGGCACAAGACAAGTATGCACAGCAATAACCTGCCCATCCCGTCAAAAACCGGCCGCCGTTTCCTGGCAAAGCTGGGTGGCGAGCATGCCCAAAGTCATCAAGGCACGCTCTGCTTCACGGTTCCACGGGATGCCACAATTGAGACGGATACAGTGGTTGAATTGCTCGGTGTTACTGAATATGAGCCCAGGGGCGATGCTGATCCCCTGTTGCAACGCCCGCACATGCAGTTCCTGGGTGTTCACTCGCCCCGGCAGGCTTACCCAAAGAATGAAACCGCCGGTGGGCCGGGTCATTTGCGTGCCTTCGGGAAAGTACTGCTGGACGGCCAGTTGAAAGGCGCTGAGGTTCTTGCGGTATTCCTGGCGGATGTAGCGCAAATGCCGATCGTAGCCGCCATTTTCCAGATAAGCAGCAATGCCCATCTGGGTGACACTGCAGGCCGAATGGGTGCTGAAGGTCTGCAGGCGCTGGATTTCCTGCTGGTACTTTCCGGCAATCATCCAGCCAATGCGCACCCCGGGGGACAGGGTCTTGGAAAAGCTTGAGCAATAGATCACCCGATCCAGCCGGTCATAGGCCTTGAGCGCCTTGGTACGGCCCTGCTCGAACATCAGTTCGCCATAGATATCGTCTTCAACGATCTGGATATCGAAGTCCGACGCCAGGCGCAGCAGTTGCTTCTGGCGTTCCTCGGGCATGGTGCCGCCCAGGGGATTACTGAGGCGCGTGGTCAGAACCAGCGCCTTGATCGACCATTGGTTGGCGGCCAGTTGCAGGGCTTCCAGGCTCATGCCGGTGGCGGGGTCGCTGGGAATCTCGATGACCTTGAGGCCCAGCAGGTCAGCCAGTTGCAACAACCCATAGTAAGTCGGCGACTCGGCGGCTATGAGGTCACCCGGCCGGGTCAGCACGCGCAAGGACATCTGCAGGGCGTCGACGCAACCGTGGGTGATCACCACTTCCGAGGGATCGACCACCACTCCGGCATCACGCATTCGAATCGCCACCTGGCGCCGCAGCGGTTCAAAGCCTGGGCTGAACATGTAGCTGAAGGCCCGCGGGCTATGAAACCGCGTGACCTTGGCCAACTGCTGATGCAGGGCCCGCACCGGCAGGTAATCGACGCTCGGTACTGCAGCGCCAAGAGGAAACACCCCTTCGCGGCGGGACTCGACCAACACCTGTTGAATGATGCTGCTGCGCGTGACCAGGCTGGGGCGTTCGACCCTGGCGATGTCCGGGGTCGGCGCGGTCAGGGCCGGGGTTTGGTGCACGTAATAGCCCGACTGAGGCCGGGCACGAATCAACCCCTGATCCTCGAGATTGGCGTAAGCCTGCAACACGGTGGCATGGCTGACGTTGAGCTGCGAACTCATCTTGCGCACCGAAGGCACGCGCTCCCCCGGTTGATAGACACCGCGGCGGATGTCTTCTGCCAGTTGTTGAGCAATACGTTGGTACAGCAAGAGATTGGTCATGACGCAGCACTCGATTTCACGGGCATTTTATTCTTATGTGACACAGTACCGGAACAGTTTAGAAGTGTACGGGGACAGTTGCCAGAATAGTTGACCGTACAGTGCAGTGTCAGCAAAAACTGTACTGGCTTACCACTGCAGGAGCGAGCTTGCTCGCGATAAACGGCAACGATAACGCGTGAAGTCTGGATAAACGCAGTGTCGATGAGTTTTTCGCGAGCAAGCTCGTTCCTACCATGTAGCAATATGGATTGCCGGGTTGTATGCAGTTCAGCCGCCGTTAACGGGCGGCGCCGAGCTGGCCCTTTTCATCGGAGAACACAATTTCCACCCGACGGTTCTGTGCCCGCCCCCGTTCCGAGGCGTTCACGTCGACCGGATACTCATCGCCGTAACCTTCGACCTTGATGCGCTTGTCATCAATGCCAAGGTCCATCAGTACATTGGCCACGGATTGCGCGCGGTCACGGGACAATTTGAGGTTTTCCTGCTTGCCACCGGTACTGTCGGTGTAACCCTCGATACGGACCACGCGTTTGGGATTGAGCTGCAGGAATTGCACGATCTTCAGCACCACGCGGTTAGCGGAGCTTTTCAACTCTGCTTCGCCGGTGTCGAACAACACGTCACCCAGGGTCATGACCAACCCGCGATCGGTCTGGGTGGTGGCGAGTGCAACAATCTGCTCTTCCAGCCACTTGCCCTGCTGTTGCACGCTGAGCAACTTGGATTCGCGCAGGGCCAGTTGCAGGCGCTGGCGTTCCAGTTCGAGCTTGGCCGCGCGCTCTTCGTTAAGCACCTGGTTGGTGTGCTCCCGGGCGATTTCACTGTAGCGCTGGCTCAGGTAGGCGTAATGCAGCACGTCCGAGCCACTGCCCCAGTAGCTGGACAGACGGTCGGCGCGAGCCAGGGATTCACCGGCCCGGATCACGTCCTTGGGCGCAATACGCAGCACGTTGGAGTCTTCCTTGACCTTCTGGAAGTCAATACCGGCTTCCTGCAACGCGGTTTCACTGTGCTGGCCGGCACAGCCATAAAGGCTTGCACAACCCACCAGGATCAAGCCGCCAAAGGCTCTGGACGCATTATTCATTGGGCATCTCCCAATTGCTTGCGCAAGCGGGTGATGCGGGTATTCAGTACGTTCAACTGCTCTTCGCTCTTGAGGGTCAGCACCCGGGCTTCGGCCAGGCGCGCATCCAGTTCGGCCTGTTCGGCGCGCATGCGTGCATTCTTGAAGGACTGGTCGTTCATGCTGCCTTGGGCGCGGTTGAACTTGTCTTCGGCCAGTTTCATTTCCGGTACGTCGGCGGCGGTAGCCCCCACGGCCTTGGCCTGTTCGAGCGCCTGCTCGGTCAGGCGCATTTGTTCATTCGGCGCCGGATCGGCTGCACAACCCGCCAGAGCCAGAACGGCCAGGGCAGCGAAAAGAGGTCGAATACTCACTAAAAATCCCTACTGTTTTGGGGTACTGACGGGTTGTTGCTGCTGCAATTTCCAGCGCTCGATATTGCGCTGCAACGCGGCTTCCGCCAGACCGGACGCGGGCAATTCTGTCATCTTTTTCGCCAGCTGTCCGCGCAACCACGGATCGTTGCACGCCGAGTTGTGGGAAACCGCCAGATACAGCCCGGGTTTGTCGACCGGTTCAGCACGGGCGACAAGGTCATTGGCCATGCTCAGCGACTGCGCGGCGGCGATGCCCGAATATCGGCCCGCCAGCACAAACTCCACTTCACCCAACAGCAGTTTCTGCAATGCCTGCGTCAGGTTGGGCGTGCGGATCAGGGCCAATTGCTGCTCGGCGTACGTACCGAACTGCGGCGTCAACCGTGCCTTTTCCGAGATCGCACCGGCATGCCCATGAAGGTCTTGTGCCTGGTTGTAGACCAGCGGTGAATCCTTGCGAGTCCAGACGAGGTAGTCGTTCTCCAGTAAGGGCGGATGAATGTAATCCAGGGAGTCGAGCTCGCCAAACGTCAGCGGCGCATCGGCGAGCAGATCCATGCGCCCGCTGCGCACTTCGTCCAGCGCCTGGGACCGTTTGCCGGCATAGAGCAGTTCGACCTTGATGCCCAACTGCCCCGCCACCTGCTGCAACAGATCGGCACTGGCGCCGATCAGGTGCTTGGGATCCTGCGGGTCTTGCCACAGATAAGGGGGTGCATCCGGGCTGCCGGTGACCACCAGGCGCTCGCACTTGCCTGCGGCATTGGCCAGTCCAGGCAGCACCGTCAAACCCAGCAATACACAACCGAAAACTCGATGCACGACACCCTCCCAGTCAAACCAATACCACCTGTAGGAGCGAGCTTGCTCGCGAAAAAACCGAGGATACCGCAGGGTGACAGGCTCCCGGCGTCATCGTTGAATTCCATCGCGAGCAAGCTCGCTCCTAAAGGGGGCGCAAAAAAAAACCCGGCCATAAGGCCGGGCTCTTTATAAGTGAAGCCGCTGGATTAGACCAGCTTCTCCAGCTCAGGGATGGCTTCGAACAAGTCCGCCACCAGGCCGTAATCGGCCACCTGGAAGATCGGCGCTTCTTCGTCCTTGTTGATCGCGACGATCACCTTGGAGTCTTTCATGCCGGCCAGGTGCTGGATCGCGCCGGAGATACCGACGGCGATGTACAGCTGTGGCGCAACGATCTTGCCGGTCTGACCGACCTGCATGTCGTTAGGGACAAAACCTGCGTCGACCGCAGCGCGGGACGCGCCCACGGCAGCGCCCAGCTTGTCAGCCAGGGCGTACAGGTGTTTGAAGTTGTCGCCGTTCTGCATGCCTCGGCCGCCGGAAACGACGATCTTGGCAGCAGTCAGTTCCGGACGATCCGATTTGGCAAGCTCTTCGCCAACGAAGCTGGAAGTGCCAGCGTCGTGAGCAGCAGCAGCAACGGTTTCAACCGATGCCGAACCGCCTTCAGCCGCCACCGGGTCAAAACCGGTAGCACGCACGGTGATCACTTTTACCGACGCGTTCGACTGAACGGTGGCAATGGCGTTACCGGCGTAGATCGGGCGCTTGAAAGTGTCAGCGCTTTCTACCGAGATGATCTCGGAGATCTGGTCAACGTCCAGCGCAGCAGCAACACGTGGCAGGATGTTTTTGCCGTTGGAAGTGGCGGCAGCCAGGATGTGGCTGTAGCCCTTGCCAAGCTCTGCAATCAGAGGCGCAACGTTTTCCGGCAACTGATGCGCATAGGCGGCGTTGTCGGCCACCAGCACTTTAGCCACGCCAGCGATTTTCGCAGCGGCTTCAGCCACGGCGCCAGCGCCAAGGCCGGCAACCAGAACGTGGATGTCGCCACCGATTTTGGCAGCGGCAGCTACGGTATTCAGGGTGGCCGGGGCCACTACCTTGTTGTCGTGTTCAGCGATTACCAAGATAGTCATAATCAGATTACCTTCGCTTCGTTTTTCAGTTTCTCGACCAGTTCAGCCACCGACTTGACCTTGATACCCGCGCTGCGTGCAGCAGGCGCTTCGACTTTCACGGTCTTGTTGGTGGAGGCGGTGGAAACGCCCAAAGCATCCGGAGTCAGCACTTCAAGAGGCTTCTTCTTGGCTTTCATGATGTTTGGCAGGGACGCATAACGCGGCTCGTTCAAACGCAGGTCGGTGGTGACGATGGCCGGCAGTTTCAGGGAAACCGTCTGCGCGCCGCCGTCGATTTCGCGGGTCACGGCAACGCTGTCGCCGCTGATTTCCACTTTCGACGCGAACGTGCCCTGGCCATAACCGCTCAATGCCGCGAGCATCTGGCCAGTCTGGTTGTTGTCGCTGTCGATCGCTTGTTTGCCAAGGATCACCAGCTGTGGCTGTTCCTTGTCGACAACAGCCTTGAGCAGTTTGGCAACGGCCAGGGAAGTCAGATCTTCAGCGGATTCGACGAGGATGGCGCGGTCGGCACCCAGGGCCAGCGCAGTGCGCAGTTGCTCCTGAGCGGTGGACGGGCCGACGGAGACGACGACGATTTCAGTCGCAACACCCTTTTCTTTCAGGCGTACGGCTTCTTCCACTGCGATTTCGCAGAATGGGTTCATCGACATCTTGACGTTGGCGAGGTCAACGCCGGAATTGTCCGCCTTGACGCGAACCTTGACGTTGTAATCAACAACGCGTTTGACAGCTACAAGAACCTTCATGGATTCCTCGTTACTCTCCGGTGAAAAGAAAGCCGCCTAGGCGAACCTGGCGGTTGATACTCATCGGGCGCAAGGGCACCTCTAAAAACGCCGGCATAAGTGTCAAGTGACCATCGCTCATAATGTTGATGACCGTTGGTCAGGGGTGACTAACGAGTCATTCATTATCGCGGCGTGTAAACTGCGCGCCAAACCCGCGCTGCGCATCACCTTCTACTGCCATCGCCCTGTCTTTAGAGGTGCTCTTGAAACCAACAGCCAGCCTACGGCGAGCGCAAAACCGACCGTATCTTGACCGGAACACCTATTCCGGTCAATACGGCAAAATGGCCGTTCATAAGCCGCGTGACTTTGATTTCTCTGGGCTTGAGCCAATTCAAACAAACGTTTGTATTGGACGCTGAGAGTGGTGTAGATATAATGCGCCACCCAGAGAGAAAGGTGGTCAATCGATTGTCCTGTTCGGCGCATTGCGCAGAAATTCATGGATGCGATACCAAACCTCCAATTAGAAAAAAAACTGTTGAGCCTTGAGTAGGAGATAACCTGTGGAACGCGAATACATGGAATTCGACGTCGTCATCGTCGGTGCCGGCCCCGCTGGTCTTTCCGCCGCCTGCCGGTTGAAGCAGAAAGCCGCTGAAGCCGGTAAGGAAATCAGCGTCTGCGTGGTCGAAAAAGGCTCCGAGGTCGGTGCTCACATTCTCTCTGGCGCGATTTTCGAACCCCGCGCCCTGAACGAATTGTTCCCGGACTGGAAAGAACTGGGTGCGCCGCTTAACACGCCTGTCACGCGCGACGACATTTTTGTCCTGAAGAACGCCGACAACGCGCAGAAAATTCCTGACTTCTTTGTGCCCAAGACCATGCACAACGAAGGCAACTACATCATCTCCCTGGGTAATCTGTGCCGCTGGCTGGCCCAGCAGGCCGAGAACCTGGGCGTGGAGATCTACCCGGGCTTCGCCGCACAGGAAGCGCTGTTCGACGAAAACGGCGTGGTGCGCGGGATCATCACGGGTGACCTGGGCGTTGACCGCGAAGGTCATCCGAAAGAAGGCCTGTACACCCCGGGCATGGAGTTGCGTGGCAAATACACGCTGTTCGCCGAAGGTTGCCGTGGCCACATCGGCAAGCAACTGATCAAGCGCTTCAACCTCGACAGCGAGGCAGACGCCCAGCACTACGGCATCGGCTTGAAAGAAATCTGGGAAATCGACCCGGCCAAGCATCAACCAGGCCTGGTGGTCCATACTGCCGGATGGCCGCTGGACATCATGGGCACTGAAAACACCGGTGGCTCGTTCCTGTATCACCTGGAAAACAACCAGGTGGTTGTCGGCCTGATCGTCGATCTCTCCTACAGCAACACCTATCTCTCGCCGTTCGACGAGTTCCAGCGCCTCAAGCATCACCCTGTACTGAAGCAGTACCTGGAAGGCGGCAAGCGCATCAGCTACGGCGCTCGCGCCATTTGCAAAGGCGGCCTGAATTCGCTGCCGAAGATGGTCTTCAAGGGCGGCGCGCTGATCGGCTGTGACCTCGGCACCCTGAACTTCGCCAAGATCAAGGGCAGCCACACCGCGATGAAGTCCGGCATGCTCGCCGCTGAATCCGTGGCTGAAGCGCTGTTTGCCGAAAAAGACGGCACTGAGGAGCTGACCAGCTACGTCGATGCCTTCAAGCAGAGCTGGCTGCACGAAGAACTGTTCGCCAGCCGCAACTTCGGTCCGGCGATTCACAAGTTCGGCGCCATCGTGGGTGGTGGTTTCAACTGGCTGGACCAGAACATCTTCGGCGGCAAACTGCCGTTCACCTTGCACGACACCAAGCCGGACTATGCGTGCCTCAAGCTCGCGGCTGACTGCAAGAAGATCGATTATCCCAAGCCAGACGGCAAGATCAGCTTCGACAAGCTCAGTTCGGTGTTCATCTCCGGCACCAACCACGAAGAAGAGCAGCCTTGCCACCTGAAGCTGACCGACCCGAGCATCCCGATTGGCAAGAACCTGCCACTGTACGACGAACCAGCCCAGCGCTACTGCCCGGCCGGCGTGTATGAAGTGGTGACCAAGGAAGACGGCGAGAAGCGCTTCCAGATCAACGCCCAGAACTGTGTGCACTGCAAGACCTGCGACATCAAGGACCCTGCGCAGAACATCACCTGGGTGGCGCCGGAAGGTGCCGGTGGCCCGACTTACCCGAACATGTAAGTCCAGCGCCTGAACATCAAGGCTCCCGGAATGGGGGCCTTTTTGTTGCCTGCGGCAGCTCCAGGGGATCTATGGGGGGTCAGGCGGCGCGTTCTTCGCCGGGGTTGCGCTCGAAGTAGCGCTTGTACTCGCGGCTGAACTGCGAAGTGCTCTGGTAACCCACCCGATGCGCCACTTGCGCCACGCCCAACCCTTCGGCCATCAGCAAGGCCTGGGCCTTCAGCAAGCGCAAGCGCTTGAGATACTGCACCGGGGACAACAGCGTGCTGCGCTTGAAATGCTCGTGGAAGGTCGACGCACTCATGTTCGCGCAACTGGCCAGGGTCTCGACGTTCAGCGGTTCGGTGTAGTGCGCATGCAGATGACTGAGCGAGGCGGCAATTCGTGCGAATTGCCCCTGTTGTTCAACCAGCGCCCGCAGCACATCGGCCTGAGGCCCGCGCAATGCCACGTACAACAACTCACGCAACCGCGCCTGGCCCATGATCCGGCATTCCAGCGGATCGTGCAGGCAGCGCAACAGCCGCTCCACGCAACCGCGCATGCCATCGTCGAGCACCGCCGAGGTCATGGACTCCGGTGTCTGTGCCGGAATATGCCGCCCCGGCGCCAACCCCATGGCCAGAACCAGCTCACCGAGCAGCACCCGATCAATGGCGATGGAAACCCCCAGCATAGGCCCATTCGGCGCCGAAAATGTTTCGCACTCAAACGGCACCGGCAATGCCTGGATCAGATAATGCCCGGCTCCGTATTCCAGCGTACGCGGCCCCAGGTACGCCAGTTTGCTGCCTTGGGCGATGATCACCAGGCTGGGCTCGTAGATCTGCGGACCGCGCGCGACATCACAACTGGCCCTTAGAACCTGGACGCCCGGCAACGGCGTAGGGGCGAAACCATCGCGAGTGGTCAGGGGCTCAATCAGCGAAACCAGCGTGGCATTGGCATCGAGATGACGGGTTAACAACATGGGGATTCTTCACCAAAAAAGTCGCGAAAAAAGGTATGAAACCATCATCGCAGGTCTGGTTGGCCAATTGATCACACGACCATTGATATCGGAGGAATAGGCATGACACACGGAGGAATCGCCATGGCCGGTGACAGGTTGGGCGGCCAAAATGTCTCGCCTCACTTGTCACTGCTTTTGCGAGGTTCCTCATGTACACCGCTATCGGATATGCCGCCCAGTCGGCCTCCACGCCCCTCGCCCCGATGAAATTCGAACGTCGCAGCCCGCGCCCCGACGACGTGGCCATCGACATTCTCTACTGTGGCGTCTGCCACTCCGACATTCATCAGGCCCGCAACGAATGGGGCATCGCCGTTTACCCGTTGATGCCCGGCCACGAGATTGTCGGCAAGGTTACCGCCATCGGTGCGAACGTCACCCGGCATAAAGTAGGCGATCTGGTTGGCGTTGGCTGCATGGTCGATTCCTGCCGTAGCTGCGAAGCCTGCCAGGCGAATCTGGAGCAGTATTGCCTGGAAGGTCCGACCATGACCTACGCCACCCCCGACCGGGTCGATGGCAGTAACACCATGGGCGGCTATTCCGACAGTATCGTGGTCAGCGAGCACTTTGTAGTGCGCATACCGCAAAAACTCGACCTTGCCAGCGCTGCGCCGATCCTCTGCGCCGGCATCACCACGTATTCACCGCTCAAACACTACGGGGTGAAGGCCGGCGACAAAGTCGGGATTCTGGGCATGGGCGGCCTGGGCCATATGGGCATCAGGTTCGCCAAGGCCATGGGCGCCGAAGTCACGCTGTTCACCCGCTCGGCGAGCAAGGCCGAAGAAGGTCGTCGCCAGGGTGCCGACCACGTGATCGTGTCCACAGATGCCGAACAGATGAAGGCGGCCGCAGGGCATTTCGACTTCCTGCTGGACACCATTCCGGTGCAGCACGACCTCAATCCCTACCTCGACACCCTGAGATTCGACGGCGTGCACATCCTGGTGGGCCTGATCGAACCGGTGGAACCGCCGGTCCACGCCGGCAAGCTGGTGATGAATCGTCGGGTGCTGGCCGGCTCGCTGATAGGTGGCATCGCCGAAACCCAGGAAGTGCTGGATTTCTGCGCCGAACATGACATCACTTGCGACATCGAAATGCTCGACATCCGCCAGATCAATGAGGCTTACACCCGCATGATTGCCGGTGACGTGAAGTACCGCTTCGTGATCGACATGGCCACCCTGAAGGTGTAATCAGACCTTGGCACCCAGCTCGGCCGACAGCCGGGCTGTGACCCCTTTGATCAGGGGAATCAGCTCGGCCATTTTTTCCAGCGGCATGTACGGCACGGTGCTGGCGATGCTGATGCCGGCAACGATACGCTTGCTGGCATCACGAATCGGCGCCGCGACACAGCGGATCGATGGCTCGTTGTCCTCCAGATCGAAGGCATAACCGCCAGCCACGTATTCCATCATGCGCTGCTGAAACTGCTCCCAGGATTGCTCCGGGTGCTGCGGCCAGAACAGATTTTTCCCACCCACCGGCAAGCTGACTTCGTACAGCCGTTGCCATTCTTCCTGGCTGTCATCGAGCATCAGCGCCTTGCCGATGCCGGTGCGCGCCAACGGCATGCGATGGCCCACCCGCGAACGCATTTCCGGACCATTGCGCCCCGGATTCTTGTGCAGGTAAAGCACCTCGTCGCCTTCGCGAATCGCCAGGTGAATGGTGTCGCCAGTCAATGCCGACAATTCGTCCAGATAAGGCCCGGCCAGGGTCACCAACGGCAGCTCTTCGCGCGCCTGGAAACCCAGCTCGATCAGCTTGGGCCCCAACAGATAGCCGACTTGCGGCACCACGCGCAGATAACGCTCGTCCACCAGGCAGCTGGCCAGGCGATGAGTGGTGCTACGCGTAGTCCCGATCAGCCGGGCAATTTCCTTGAGATCGCGGGCGCCACTGGCCACGGCCTGGACCACACCCAGGCCCCGAAGCAACGTCTGGGTGCCGGTCGGTGCGGCGTCCTTGGCGATTTTTGCGGAGTCTTCCTGCATATCCAGCCTTTACCGTTGAGCGAGTGACGGGCGGCATTATGGTCGCCCGATGGTGGTCACTACAACTTGATACGCTCGACCTTGCCTACCAGCAGCACGTAGGAAAGTGCGCCGATCAGCGCCAGGACCGAGATATAGGTGATCGCTGGAGCGAAGGAATCTCCGGTAGCCAGGAAACCGATGACGATTGGCGTGGTAATCGCCGACAGGTTGCCGATGAAATTGAACACGCCACCGGTCAAGCCGAGCAACCGCGCCGGGGCCAGGGTCGAGACCAGGGACCAGGTGATCGACGCCAGCCCGTTTCCGAAAAATGCCAGCGCGAGAAAGGCGATGACCAGCGGCATAGACTCGACGAAGTTGGCGCCAATGATCGAGGTGGAAATCAGCAGGCCGCCAATGATCGGCAACTTGCGCGCAAACCCGACGGTGTAGCCGCGCCGGATCAGCAAGTCCGAGAAGAACCCCGAACACAACACGCCGACGAACGCGGCAAGAAACGGCAGCGACGCCAGCAGGCCGGACTTGATGAAGTCCATGCCGCGATATTTCACCAGGTAGGTCGGGAACCACGTCAGGAAAAACCACAGGGTAGAGTTGAGGCAGAACTGACCGAGGTAGATGCCCCACAATTTGCGTTTGGTCAGAACGATGCCCAGGTCAGTCCAGCTGAATTTCGCCTTGACCTTGGCCTGCTCGGCCTGGATATCCACCAGCCCGCCACCTTCGCGGATCAACTCGATCTCGGCGGCGTTGGCACCCTTGAAGTCCCGTGGTTCGCGATACACCGCGTACCAGATCACCGCCCACAGAATGCCGACTGCACCCGTGCTGACGAACACCATGTGCCAGCCATACTGGTGTTGCAACCACGCCAGTACTGGTGTCAGGAAGGCCAGGCCAACGAACTGTCCGGAGGTGTAGAAGCCGATGGCCGTGGCACGCTCGCGCTCAGGAAACCAGGTGGTGACCACGCGGCTGTTAATCGGATAGGCCGGCGCCTCAAGCGCACCAACGGCCATGCGCAGAACGAACAGCGCGATGAAGCTGGCGGCGAAGCCGAGCATTACAGTGGCAATCGACCACAACAACAGGGCAACGCTGTAGAGAATGCGCGGCGGCACGCGATCCACCAGCCAGCCGCCGGGGATCTGCATGGCAGCGTAGGTCCAGCCGAAGGCGGAGAAAATCAGTCCCACGTGAATGGGATCGATGCCCAGCTCGCTGGTCAGCGCCGGGGCGGCGATCGACAGGTTGCTGCGGTCCAGGTAGTTGATGACCACGGTAATGAACAGCAGCACCATGATGAAAAAACGCTTACGGCTGGGTGCCACCAACGACGCCTGCCCGGTGAGGGTTTGCGGTTGCATGGGGGATGCCTCTTTTTATGTTTATTGAGGTCGATGTGAAATCGGGGTTTGCCGCAAATCTCCCTGTCCATGGAGATCAAACTGTGAGAGCCAGCCTGCTGGCGATAGCGGTGAGTCAGTCACCAAAAATACCCGGGGTGCCGACCAAATCGCCAGCAGGCCGGCTCCCACAGGAATTTGCGGTGGATCAGAGAGCACTCACCACTCGGCAAAACTGCCATCGGCGTGGCGCCAGATCGGGTTGCGCCAGCGATGGCCGACGGCTGCGCGCTCGATCACGTACTCCTCGTTGATCTCGATCCCCAGGCCCGGGCCGTTGGGGATTTTCACGAAGCCTTTGTCATAGTCGAACACCCGCGGATCCTTGACGTAATCCAGCAGGTCGTTGCTCTCGTTGTAGTGGATGCCCAGGCTCTGCTCCTGGATGAACGCGTTGTAGCAAACCGCATCCAGCTGCAGGCAGGCGGCCAGTGCGATCGGGCCCAGCGGGCAATGCAGCGCCAGGGCGACATCGTAGGCTTCAGCCATGTTGGCGATCTTGCGGGTCTCGGTGATACCGCCGGCATGGGACGCATCCGGCTGGATGATGTCGACATAACCTTCGCTGAGCACGCGTTTGAAATCCCAGCGCGAGAACAGCCGCTCGCCTAGGGCGATCGGGGTGCTGGTCAGCGGCGCCAGCTCTTTGAGCGCTTCGTAGTTTTCGCTGAGCACCGGTTCTTCGATGAACATCAACTTGTACGGATCCAGCTCCTTCATCAACACCTTGGCCATGGGCTTGTGCACCCGGCCATGGAAGTCCACGCCGATGCCGACGTTAGGCCCCACCGCGTCACGCACGGCAGCAACGTTGGCCAATGCCAGGTCGACTTTCTCAAAGGAGTCGAGGAACTGCAATTCTTCGGTGCCGTTCATTTTCACCGCAGTGAAACCACGTCCCACCGCTTCTTTTGCCGCACGGGCTGTGTCCGCCGGGCGGTCACCACCGATCCAGGAATACACTCGAATCTTGTCGCGAACCTGACCACCCAGCAGATCGCTGACAGACACGCCCAACGCCTTGCCCTTGATGTCCCACAGCGCCTGGTCGATACCCGCCAGTGCGCTCATGTGGATGGCACCGCCACGGTAGAAGCCGCCGCGATAGAGCACAGTCCAGATGTCCTCGATGTTGCGTGGGTCTTTGCCGATCAGGTAGTCGGACAATTCTTCGACGGCTGCGGCGACGGTGTGGGCGCGGCCTTCGACCACGGGTTCGCCCCAACCGGTCACGCCCTCGTCGGTTTCGACCTTGAGGAAGCACCAGCGCGGCGGCACGATGAAGGTGGTGAGTTTGGTGATTTTCATCTGTATCTCTCTCTTATTGGATGCAGCGCTAGCAGCGCCAAGAAGTCTTAGCGAAGGGCTTTCCAGGCAGCCACGTAGGCCTTGGCGTTGTTCGCCACCTGCTCTGGCGTCATGCCCGGCTTGAACAGCCCGGAACCCAGGCCGAAACCTTTGACGCCGGCGTCGATAAACACCTGCATGTTGTCGGGCGTGATCCCGCCAACCGGGGCCAGAACAGTCCCTGGCGGCAGCACCGCGAGCCAGGCTTTCACCACGGCGGGGCCCATTTGCTCGGCGGGGAACATCTTGAGTACGTCTGCGCCTTCGGCCAGCGCGGCGAATGCTTCGGTGGGAGTGGCAACACCGGGCGACAGGAACAGGCCGGCCGCTTTGGCCGCACGCAGCACCTTGGGATCGCTGTGGGGCATGACAATCACCTGGCCGCCCGCGGCTTTCACCTGCTCGACCTGCTCCGGCGTGAGTACTGTGCCTGCGCCGATCAGGCAATCGGCCGGCAAGATGCTGCGCAGGATGCGAATGCTGTCGTACGGCTCGGGGGAATTGAGCGGCACTTCGATGACGCGAAATCCGGCGGCATACAGGACTTCGCCAATGGCGGCCGCTTCTTGCGGACGCAGTCCACGCAGGATCGCGATCAGACCGTTTTGCGCCAGGGCTTGCTTGAGCATGTCAGACCTCCAGTGGGGGGTTAACGGGAAAGGGTTGGCGGGATGAGGCCGGCGGCAAGCGCCAGTTGCCACAACCCGCGCTCGGTGGCCTGCTCGCCCAGGGACACCCGGGCAAATCCACAGGCGTCCAGGGCCCTGCAGTAGCGACTGCAGAGTTGGGAATTGCCAATGAGGATGATTGAGGGCAGATGCACGCTGTTGCGTCGATGACGCTGGGCATGTGCCAACGCGCAAACTTCGTGGCCGATCAACAGCCCGGACAGGTAGTCCGGCTGGGCGCTGGCACTCAGTTCGCCGGTCAGGCCGAGGCTGCGGGCACTGAACAGCGTGGACAGCGGGCCGATCTCGCCATCGGACGACAGCGCCACTTGTACACCACGGTCGAACGCATCGCCGTCAAAGGATCCGCCGCGTTGCTGGGTACGGCCGAGAATACTGTGCTCGCTGAGCACCGCGAAAATTTCACCGGTCATGAAGGTATCGAAATGCACGATGCAGCCTTCGGCCACTTCCACCCATTTCGAATGACTGCCGGGCAAGCCGATCAGCAGATCACCGCCACTGTTGCCTGCAAGATGGTGCAGAACGCCGAGCACTTGGGTTTCTTCGCCGCGCATCACATTGGGCAGGCGCGAGCGCTGGATGACACCGGGCACGATGTGCACGTCGACTCCGCGAATGCTGCGCACAGCCTGCAGGGAGTTCCCGAGATCGGCGACGTTGGCCGGGGTCTCCCGGTAGGCCGCTTCGCACCAGCCCTGGGCGCTGCCGACCATGCCACAGGCAATGACCGGCAAGCCTGTCTGTGCATCGAGCCAGTCGCCGCAGGCTTCATCGAAGGCCAGTTCAAAGCCGTCAGCGCACGGCTGGCCGGCGATCACCCGGGGTGTGCGGGGCAGCTGCATGATGCCTGTAGACAGCGACCGCTGTTCCAGCACCTGGCCGCCTTCGGCGAGTTTGTAAGCACGTAATGAGGTTGTCCCCCAATCGAGCGCGATCAATTGCGCCAGCATCGCTTCACCTGTTCTGTTTGTTGGGCAGTGAGTGAGCCGGACTATAAACCTGGGAGGGGACAAATCTCAATATATAAATATCAATCCCATATATTGAAACAAAGTAAAAAAAGATCGCAGCCTTCGGCAGCTCTTACAGGGATTGCGAAACTGTAGGAGCTGCCGAAGGCTGCGATCTTTCAAGGGGTCATCAATTTCCTGCGGCGAAATCCCGCAACACCGCCCCATCCATCCGATAGCGCACCCACTCTTCCTGCGGCTGCGCACCCAGGGATTGATAGAACTCGATCGCCGGCTTGTTCCAGTCCAGCACGCTCCACTCGAAGCGCCCGCAATCATTGGCGCAGGCAATCTTCGCCAGGTGCCGCAGCAGGGTCTTGCCCGCCCCGCCGCCGCGCTGTTCGGGGGTGATGTACAGGTCTTCGAGGTACAGGCAATTGCTGCCCAGCCAGGTGGAGTAACTGAAGAAGAACACCGCGAAGCCGATCGGCAGGCCATCGCGCAGGCAGATCAGGCCGTGGGCGGTGGCGCCTTCGCTGAACAGGCTGCGCTCGATGTCGGCAACGCTGGCGATGACTTCGTGCCGGGCCCGTTCGTAGTCGGCCAGCTCAGTGATGAACGCGAGGATTTGCGGCGCATCGCTGGGGGTCGCCGGGCGGATGTCGATCGTCATGGACGGGCCTTCGTCAAAATTGAAAAAAACATACTAAGACGCCACGCGACGCTCGTCACATGGGAAATCGGTTTTTCCGCATCGCTGCCGTTGCGCAATCACTCCGGCCAGCACTAACCCTGAAATCGCGAACCTCGCACCTAACGCCGGCGTCCCCCGTGTTAGATAGACAGGCTGTGCATTTTTTATCAGGACAAGGACCCGCCTCATGCCCACCGCAATACCCGCCGTTTCGAACCGCCTGTTCGGTTTGTTCTGCTTCGCCAGCTACCTGCTGTCGTTGTCCTACGGTTCGACCTTCCTGCTGTCGCTGTTGATCAGTTCGCGAGGGGGCAATGAGCACGATGCCGGCAGCGTGATCTCCGCAGCGATGCTCAGCACCTTTGCGGCAGTGATCGTGTCCGGGCACTTGTCGGATGCGCTCGGTGCCGCCCGCTCGATCGCCCTGTTCGGAATTTTGCTGGCTGCTGCGAGTCTGGGATTTGCCATGGCACCAGGGTTTGGCGACGTGCTGCTGTTGTTCGGTTTGCTGCTGGGCTTGGGCTGGGGCGTTTTCTACACCTTGGGGCCGATCATTGTGGCAAGTCTGGTGACGCCCGCGCAACGAGCCCGCTATTTCGCCTTGCTGTCGGGCAGCATGCTCACAGGGATTGGCAGCGGTCCCCTGCTGGGGCGGCTGGCCAGTGCGCTGGGGTATCCCGTGACGGCGGCGTTTTACCTGGCCGCACTGGCCAGCCTGATCGGCGTGCTGTTGTTCTGGCGGCTCGATGTGCACCTGCGGCAAGTGCCTTCTGCGTCAATTGCAGGCGCGCGCATATCCTGGCGGGCGACGGCTCGGGTGCTGTCATCCAAAGCGGTGTTCCCGATCACCATGGTCGGCCTTGGCGGCAGCATATTTGGCGGTTTGTCGAGCTTTCAAACCAGCTACGCTGCCGCTCGCTCAGTCGACTATTCGCTGTTTTTCCTGGGTTTCATGGGTGCTGCGATCGCCGGGCGAATGGTGATTGCCGGGTGGGTGGTCAAGCGCGACCCGCTTCGCGCGTCCTGCCTGCTGTCCGGGCTGACCCTGGGCTCGATCCTGATGTTCGGCTACGGGGTGAACGACAGCGTCAGTTACCTGATGGCTGCAGTGATGCTGGGCATCGGCTACGGCCTGACATATTCGGTGATCAATGGCCTAGCGGCCAACGAAGCACCCGCTGGCACTCTCTCGCAGGCGCTGCTGTTATTCAGCCTGGCGTACTTCATCGGCGTGTTTGGCTTTCCGTTCGTGGCCGGCAAGATCATCGTCGAATATGGAATGACGACACTTTTGCACACAGTTCTGCTGATCAGTCTGCTGAACTGGCTGATCACCGCAGGCCGACTGCTCTGGCGGCGAATCTTTGCCACCAGGGCGACGCAAAGCGCCTGAACCGTTCGTCGACCTTCAGGCACCAATTCAAATCAGGGGCGGACCAATATTCGGTAAGGACTTTAAATAAATGGAGACGACAAAATGATCCTGTCCAGATTAACTGCCCTGTCCCTCGCCACCTTGCTGTCTGCTAGCGCTTTCGCGGCGACCGTCGCCACCGGCACCGGTCCGACCAATCCTGTCGAAGCGCCCAAAGCCCCCGCCATCCAGAGCGCCCCAGGCATTAACACCAATGGTACGGGTGTCGACAGCAGTTTACCGCCGTCCACCGGTACCGACCCACGGACCCAAGGCAGCGATATGGGCCGTCAGGGTGGGATGAACGCGCCGGACACCCAGACTCCCGATAACGCAGAAACCGGCACCGGCTCGAAAACCACCACGGGTGGTTCGGGTTCCGAAGGTGGTGCCAGCAAATAGTTCGCCCACGCGAGCGTCCTTTCTACCGCCATGAAGAGGTAAGCATGAACGTCGATGACAACCTTGAGAAAGAAGTCCTGACCCGCCTGTTGCACGCCCACCCAAGTGGTTTGGGCAAGGAGGTCCTGGATAATTATCGTGGGGAAAAAGTCGTGGCCAGCACCCTCGCCACGTTGCAGGATCGCGGCCTGATCCAGCATGGGCATGTGACCTGTAACGAGGCCGGCGAACATTCGCTGAATTTGCCGATCAAGCTCAGTGCAGCCGGGGTCGAAGCGGCGCGCAAGCTGGAAGTGTAAGCCGTTTAGCGCGAGGCTGGTGTTGCTGGCCTCGCGTTGTTGCCAATACCGCCATCGCGGGCAGGCTCACATCGGTCCCGCCACCCACCATGCCCCCTGTAGGAGCGAGCCTGCTCGCGATGACGCCCACTCAGGCACCCGCAGTCCTGCTGATCAAAGCATCGACCTCACTGGAGCCAGGCGAAGTCGCCGGCCCCCAGCGATTCACCGCCAAAGCCGCCGCTGCATTCGCTCGCCGCGCTGCCTCGAGCATCGGTAAACCTTGAGCCAAACCGGCGATGAATACTCCGGCATGCGCATCACCGGCGCCATTGCTGTCCACTGCTTCTACCTTGAAACCCGGCACGTGCTGAGGCTCACTACCCTGGCTGACCCAGCAACCTTGCGGCCCATCGCGAACTACCAGCAGTGCTTTTTTCGGCAGGTGATCGGCCAGCATAATCAGTGCCTGGTCAATATCCGTCGCACCGGTAAAGCCAAGCGCCTCGACGCCATTGCTGGTCCACAGGTCTATGCGCGGCAACAGCGCCTGCATCAGTGGCGCATCCGGCGAGTCCACCAGCGGGCCCGGATCGAACACCACCTTGATCTCACCGGCTAGCGCCAGCACCCAATCCACCAGTGCCTGGGCCTTGCCGGCATGCAGCAGGCTATAGCCACTGACGTAGACATAGTCCCCCGCCTCGACTTTCACGCCGGCGAGGTCCTGGGCAGTCAGTTCGCCTTCGGCACCAATATAGGAAATGAACGTCCGCTCGGCCGATGCCTCGGTCACGGCTACGCACAAACCGGTATCTTGCCCGGCGCTGTGGGCGATGCCGATGTGAATGCCCTCGGCCGCCATGGCCTCCCGGGCCAGGTCACCGAAGCGACCCGTGCCGTGCCGCCCCAGGTAGACCACGGGTAAACCATTGCGCTGGGCGGCGGCCATGACATTGAAGCCACCTCCAGCCTCGAAACTGGCCGACTGCGCTAATACGTCGCCACCCGATTGAGGCAGTTTGGCCACGGCCATGACCAGATCGATGATGACCTGGCCGGTGTGCAGCAATCTAGGCATGAGCATTCTCGATCAGTCCCGGGCGACGATCCCTGGCGCCGCCCAGCAGCCCGTAAACCCCGCCCGCCACCAGGAAGGTAACGATCCAGCCGAGGCCGTTATGCCCCAACCAGGAATCGGACAGGAACCCGCGGAACCACAGCGTCTGCTCGGTGGTACCAATGGTGGTGAAGCTGTAACCCAGGACGATCGCCAGCGCCCAGGCGCCGAATGCGCGCCACTCAATGCCGCCGCGATACCAGTAAGCACTGCTCGGGCTGACGTCCAGCAGGTCCTGGGGGCTGTAGTAGTGACGGTGAATCAGGTCCACCACAAAAATCCCCACCCAGGCCGTGATTGGCACTGCCAGCAGCGAAATAAAGGTAATAAAGGGACCGTAGAAGCTGTCGGCAATCAACATGAAGTAGATCGACCCGGCGAAGATCGCGACGATGTCGACCACCACGGCATACACCCGCTTGACCTTGAGGCCGAGGGTCAATGTGGTGAGGCCTGCGGAGTACACCGACAGGTTGTTCGACAGCAGCAGACCACCGAATGCCGTGATCAGATAGGGCACCGCCATCCACGTGGGCAGCATGTCGCGAATCGCGACGATCGGGTCGGTGGCCGAGGCCAGGTCATCGTTGCCCACCGACAGCAGGCCGCCCAGGGTAATCAGCAACACCAGCGGAATACCCGCGCCAAAGGCCGCCGAGGCAACCAGGCGCACGGCCTTGACGCTGCGATGCTGGTAGCGCGACATGTCGGCGCCAGCATTCGCCCAGCCGATTCCGGTCCCCGCCGCCATGGTGCCGACCCCGATGATCATTGCGCTCAGCGGCGCCGGTGGCGCATTAAACACGGCGCTCCAGTCGATGGTGGCGCAGAGAAAACCGCCTACCAGAATGTTCAGCGCGCCAAATACGTAAGTCGCCCATTTTTGGATGACCAACAACGTAGCGTGGCCGAGGCCGGAGACCGACAACGTCAGCAGCACAAAAATCGCGATGAAGATCAGCGTCAGCACCGGCGCGCTCTTGGCTTCCACCGGCGAACCGAACAGGATCGAGCACAGCGACAGCAACACGAACGCGGCGGTGGTGGTGTTGACCGTCTCCCAACCCAGGCGCGACATCAGCGAAACCAGCGTCGGCCCAATGTTGCCGCGCACACCGAAGATGGCCCGGGACAAGGTCAGGCTCGGCGCCCGCCCCCGCCGTCCGGCGATCGAGATGATGCCCACCACCGCGAAGGAGCCGGCAGCCCCGAGGACCGCCACGATGATAGCCTGCCAGATCGCGAGCCCGCGAAACGCCACGAGCGTGGCCCCCAGCGGCAGGCCAAGGATGGAAATGTTGGCGGCGAACCAGACCCAGAACAGTTGCAGCGGATGACCGTTGCACTCCGCTTCCGGCACCGGTTCGATGCCACGGGTCTCCAGTTGCCCGGCGGTCTGCCCGCTATTTGAAGAACGCATGAAATGCTCCTGTTGCCATTTTTGTGGTTGTCGGCAAAACGAATGTATGACGCGCCTCCTACAGTGGTGTGGTGTTCTCGCCTTCAGCGCAAAGCCATAAGGCCCCGCACCAACGGTTCCAGCGCCAGACCGTTAACCATCTTGACCCTGTCGATCATCGCCACAGGCCAGCTCTCCAGTCCAAGGCAGGCACCGAGCATGGCACCCAGGATCGCCGCGATGGTGTCGGTGTCGCCACCCAGGCTCGCGGCCATGCACAGCGCCTCGAACGCGTTCATTTCGCCAATGGCCACCTGTTGCGCCAGGGCAAAGGACACCACTACCGATTCCTGGGAAGCCACCGAGGTGCCGATCACGTCGTATAGCAGGTCGGCGAGCAACGCTTTGTCACTGTCGACACTGATGGTCCGGGCCCAGCTGATGCGCGAAGCGATGCGGCCACCGGCGACCCAATGTCCATGGCTCTCGGCTTGCTGGGCGAGGTGTTGACCCAGGTTGAGTGCAGCGCCCAGGTCCATGCCGTTGACGCCGGCGGAGACCACCGCCGCCACCGCTGCCGCGCTGGAAATGCCCAAGGTGGTGTTGTGGGTGACCTGGCAGGCCTGCACGACGGACTGAATGAAACGTTCGGGGTCAGCGATGTCCGCCGCGATGCCCACCGGCGTAATGCGCATGGCCGCACCGTTGGTGGTGCCGTAGCGCCCGGCCTCTGCCGGCGAATGCCCGGCAAGGATCATTTCGATCGCCCGTTTGGTCGAGGGCCCCAGCAGATCCTGCGAGCCTTTGGCCCGCATCTCGGCTTCCCATTCGATCAGGCGCTGGGCGAGCTCCGAAGGCTCGATCCGACCCTGGCCCTCGATCAGTAACTGCCCGACCAGAATCGCCTGTTCGGTGTCATCGGTGATCGAACCGGCGGGCATATTGGCCGCGATCGGCTGATCGGGGCCGGCGTCTTGCAGGTCGTTGATCTGACCGAAACGCGCCTTGATATCAGCGCGGCTGAGCGACTGCGTCGGCATGCCCAACGCATCGCCCAGGGCCAGTCCGTAGAACGCGCCGAGGGCACGATTGAGCGGGGTCATTGCGGGGTTCCAAATTGCAGGTGCAGGCGAAAGTGCACGGGATCAAGCAGGCTTTCGACCTGTTCCATGAAGCGGTTTTGCCGGTCGTAGGTGGTGCGCAAAGCCTTGAGAAAGACCGTGCCCACCGGTCGTCCGAGCAGTTGTGCGTCCTCGGCATTCAGCGGCTCGGCGCCGATCCATTGATCGCCGCGCTCGCCGATAAAACCATAGGCCGCCAGGGTGATGGTCAGGGAATCGTCGATCAAGCCGACCCGGGGCAGGCTTTCCAGGCCGCTGTTGGCGGGCATCAGAGAGCGTTCAAGAGACACCAGGGTGCCATCGTTGGAGCGCCGGCGGCGGTCCAGTGTGATGAATTTTTCAGTGCCAAAGCGCGACAGCAAATCGGGTCGATCCACTGCCTCCAGGCGCAGCACTTCGGTATTGACCAGCGCCCCGCTGTCGGCCAGGGCCTGGGCCCAACCGCTGCGCTGGTCGAGCACTACCCCGTCAAAGGTGACGATGGAACCGACCCCCGTTTGCGTGGCGATGTAATGGCGCCGTTTCAACTCGGCCAGGGCTTCACGCAACGTGCCTCGGCTGACTTTGAATTCCTGAGCCAACTGATGCTCGCCGGGCAACAGGAAACCGTCCTCCATGAGGCCGCTTTCGATGCGCCGGATAAGCTCGTCGACCACCCGTTTTTTCTTGTCAAATCGTACCTGTCTAATCATGTACAAATTGATACCCGAAACGGGCTGGAGCGGGCAAGGAATATTTCAGTGAAGTGACAAATGGAAGGTGACCGCTTCGCGGTCAATCGCGGGCAAGCCTTGCTCCCACAGTGCTTTGCACTCACAGCGCCCTGCTCCCACAGGTGGTATGCGCCCCCCATGAGGGAAGGGAGTTCAGCAAGTTACCTGCAAACCCTGTGGGAGCAAGGCTTGCCCGCGATGGCGTCAGAAATAACCACTCAAGGCTCAAGACCGATGGGAAAGAACTCACCACCACTCCACAGGCCAAGCCAGCGCTGCCCGTCGATCTCCCGGGTGACGGCCAGTTCCACCAACTGGTAGAACACATTGCGATGGATCAGCGCCTCAAGGTTGGTCCGCACGTGCACGTAAGGCGCCGGCTCCTGGGTGACCGGGTCGATCACCACGCGGATGGGGTGCTCTCCCCCCGCCTCGGCAGTCTCCTCAACGTTGGTGGTAAACCGCAGCAACTGGGCCTCACCCTCGCCTTCCACTTCCACGGCAATGGCCACGAACGGGGCGTCATCGACCTTGATGCCGACCTTCTCGACCGGGGTGATCAGGAAGTAATCATCCCCGTCGCGGCGGATGATGGTGGAGAACAGCTTGACCATCGGCTTGCGTCCGATCGGCGTGCCCAGGTAATACCAGGTGCCGTCCCGCGCAATACGCATATCAATGTCGCCACAGAACTCGGGATTCCACAGGTGGACCGGCGGCAGGCCTTTGGTCTTGGGGATTTGCCCCAGCAGGTCGTTGGCTTTTTGCGGTCCGCTCATGGTGTTCTCCTGGAAAATTATTGATCACTGATGCCCAGCAGGCTGCGCGCGTATTGCTCAAGCGGCGGGCCCATCAGGTCTTCGGGCCGAGAGTCGTGGAACGTCAGCAAACCGCCGCGACTCTTGATGCGTGCAGTATCGATCAAATACTGGGTGCTGGTCTCGATCAACATGATCTGAATCACACCGGTATCGACACCCAGCCGGTCCACGGCTTCCTGGTCCAGCCACTCATCGGAGTTGCCGATACGGTCGTCCGCCTTGGCAAAGCGCGTGTACAGCAGGTAATGAGCGCCCACGGCGCGGGCTTCACCCATAGCCTCGTCGAGCCCCTCAGGCGCGCGAGCGCGGCGCACCATGGGGAAATAATCGATGAATCCATCGAAGGCCACTTCGGCGATGACGTTGGGACGCGGGTGGGCAGTGCCGCCACGAGGCGCGAATGCGCCTTGGGCGATGTAGATGAAGGAGTCCGGCTGGATTCGCAGGTTACTGACCCGACGACTGTCGCTGTGGTCGAGCAGGCCGGCATCGCTCATGTGATAACGGGTGCCTTCGGCCATGTCACTGACGTTCATGCAGCCACCAAGCGCCAAAATGGCCAGCAGCAAAACCGGGTTACGCATCCTGTCCTCCAGAGGCCGGTGACGGAAAACCGGCGAATGGGCATTGGATGCAGCTTCCGCGCCAGCTCAAGCTCAAGCTCCTGCCACAGGGAAATGCATTGCACCTGTGAATGCAGGTCGACTGTGGGAGCGGGCGTGCTCGCGAAGGCAGATTTTCAGCCGCCGATGATCTTCATGATGGTCGCGCCGCCGGAGAACGCCACTTCCTGCTTGTCTCCCAGCGCTTTGACCAGAAGCCGTTGCAAGGCTGGCAACGCCTGGTGGCGCGGTTTATCCAGCAGATCGCCGACATAGTGGCGGTTGCTCGACGACAGGCAGCCATGCAGCCAGCCGGTGGACGACAGCCGCAGCCGCGAGCAGGTGCGGCAGAACGGCACGCTTTCGTTGGCAATTACCCCGAAGTGGCCCATTCCCGGAATTTCGTAACGCACCGCCGTGGCATCGACGGGCGCATCGGCCTGCAGGTACTCGTAGCGCTCGCCGATCAGGTCGAGCAATTGCTGGAGGCTGACGAATTGCTGCAGGAAGGCATTGGAGTCACTGGCCAGATGCCCCATGCGCATCAATTCGATGAAGCGCAGCTCATAGCCGCGCTCCAGGCAATAATCGAGCAGCGGCATCACCTGATCGAGGTTCTGCCCGCGCAACGGCACCATGTTCACCTTGATCTTCATGCCTGCCGCGCTGGCCTGGTCCATGCCATTGAGCACGGTCGCCAGGTCGCCGCCACGCGCGATACTACGGAAAGCGCCGGCATCCAGGGTATCGAGGGACACGTTGATGCGCCGGATGCCAGCATCGACCAGCAGTGGCAGCTTCTTCGCCAGCAACTGGCCGTTGGTGGTCAGGCTGATATCTTCGAGCCCCATCTTGCCGACGGCGGTCATGAAGGCTTCGAGTTTCGGGCTGACCAGCGGCTCGCCACCGGTGATGCGCAAACGCTCGATGCCCGCCGCTTCGATGAGATAGGCCACGCCCCGGGCCATGGCATCGGCCGACAGTTCATCCTGCGCAGCCACCAGCCGCTTGCCATCAGGCACGCAGTAGGTACAGGCGTAATTGCAGGCTGAAGTCAGGCTGATCCGCAAATTGCGAAAACGCCTGCCTTGACGGTCAACGATCATGGAGCACTCCGGCGAAAGGAAATGGAACTGCTAAAACTTGACTCACAAATCAAGTTTTAGCAAGTCCCATGCCTGAGTATATTCCTGCGGCATGCGCCATGGTGTGAATATCATGGCGCAATAAGGCAGCTGAATGGCTCAGCTGCTTGGGGTGTCGGTGTCGCGCTTGCGCTTGTTGCCCATGCGCACGCCGATGTCCATCAGGAACTGGAAGAAGCCTTCCTGGTCTTCCAGCACATTGCTCCAGAACGGCGAGTGATACAGCGCCACGGCACCGTGCACCAACGCCCAGGATGCGCAGTAGTGGAAGTAAGGCGGGACATCTTCGAGCTTGCCTTCGCTGATACGACCCTTAATCAGCAGGGTCAACCGCTCGAAGTTCGAGGCGCGGATCTTGTGCAGTTCCTCGACCATCTCCGGCACCTGGTTGCCCTTGACCACTTTCTCTTCCAGGCGGTCGAACAACCGGTAGCGTTGCGGATCGCGCATGCGGAATTCGAAGTAGGCGCGCGACAGCGCTTCCTTGTCCTTGTCGACGTCGGCGGAATGCAACAGCTCGTTCAGGTCACGCTCGTAGTCGAGCATCAGGCGCAAGTAGATCTCGGCCTTGGACTTGAAGTGCTTGTAGATCGTGCCTTTGCCGATACCGACGGCATCAGCAATCATCTCGACGGTGACACTGTCTTCACCTTGGTCGAGGAACAGCTTTAGCGCGGTATCGAGAATTTCCTGCTCGCGGCGACGAAACTCACGGACCTTACGAGGTTCTTTATGCATAAGAAAAGGTCTGTAGGGGTCAAAATTCGAAGCCGCGTATTATGCCTAACTTGCGCCAAAATGCACGGATCATCCGACCATATCTGTGTTTCATGAGGTTTTCATGCACGCTGGCCGGTTGATGAGAACTCTTCCGAAGCGCGCGTATTCCAAAATTGTTTAAAAACCTGACCGGCTAAACTGGACTCGGCGCAATACTGATCAATACTTCAACTGTCGACGAGACATCTCCCCCAAGTGTCTCGACGATAAAGGTACCAACGGACCGCGTATCTTTGTTTTACTCCTAATGGTCTTAACCCGGATTCACCCCCCAGAACCCGGGTTTTTTTTGCCTGCGATTCAGGGGCCAAAGCCCCGTAGGAGCTGCCGAGGGCTGCTATCTTGCGTACCTGCGTTACGCCGACGCCCTGACGTGGGCCAATGGAAACAGCCGTTTGAAGTTCTCAGTGGTCTGCGCGGCAAAGTGCTCGTAAGACTCCCCGCGCAAAATTGCCAGAAATTCCGCTACCTCGCGCACGTACTGCGGCAGGTTTGGCTTGCCGCGATGAGGAATGGGGGCCAGGTACGGCGAGTCGGTTTCCACCAGCAATCGATCGGCCGGGACCTTGCTGGCAACGTCGCGCAGGGCGTCGGCATTGCGGAAAGTGACAATCCCGGACAATGAAATGTAATAACCCATGTCCAGCGCCGCTTTCGCCATGTCCCAGTCTTCGGTGAAGCAATGCAGCACCCCAGCCTGAGGCAGCGCGGCTTCGCGCAGCAGGTCCAGCGTATCGGCGCGGGCTCCGCGGGTGTGAATAATCACCGGTTTGCCGGTCTGCTGCGCCGCCTGCAGATGCAGACGAAAGGACGCCTGCTGCAACTCGGCCGCTTCCGGCTCGTAGTGATAGTCCAGGCCCGTCTCACCAATGGCTACCACGCGCGGATGGTTGAGCTCCTGCAGCAGCCAGTCCAGTGCTGGCGCCGCACCGGGCTGTACGTCCAGGGGATGCACGCCCACCGAGCAGTCAACGTCGTCGTAACGCTCGGCCAGGGCCTTGACGTCGGCGGCATTGTCGACGCTGACGCCAATGCACAGGAAGTGACCGACGCCCCGTTGGCGGGCCGCGTCCAGCGCGGCATCCAGTGAGCCGTTGTGCGCGGCGAGGTCGAGTCGATCAAGGTGACAATGGGAATCTACGAGCATAAAGAGGGCTGCAACTTACATCGTATGAGTGGGACGGTCGGACTTCAGGGCTCCGGCCAAATGGGTTTCGATTCGACTGCGGGCGGTGTTGTCGCCGTCATTGAACTGCACGCCGACCCCGGCGGCGCGGTTGCCCTGGGCGCCTTTGGGCGTGATCCAGGTGACCTTGCCGGCGACCGGAATCTTTTCGGCTTCATCCATCAGGTTGAGCAGCATGAAGACTTCATCCCCCAACCGGTAACTCTTGTTGGTCGGAATAAACAGGCCACCATTCTTGATGAAGGGCATGTACGCCGCGTAAAGCACCGACTTGTCCTTGATGGTCAGGGACAGGATGCCGTTGCGCGGCCCGGAGTTGACGGGTTCATTCATGCTGACCTCCTCGGCCGATGTTCAGAGTCTAGTCACTTCTGGCCGGGCAGAGACGCCCACTGCACCAACAAGGCCTCGAGCAGTAATACCCGATTGAGGTTGGCTTTGCTCATGACTTTCTGGCGCTGGGCGAGAATCCAGTCCTGGATATCGAGGACCTTGTCCTGAGCCGACTTCTGCGCCAGGTATTGAATCACTTTGCGCATGTCCGCCAGCCCCAGCCCTTCTTCATCCTGGGTCAACTGATAACGCAGGATAAGGCTCGACCAGTCGCAGAACCAGTCAAACAGCAGCAACAGCGGAATCGCGTTCCAGCCTTCTGCCAGTTGTGTCGGCGACTGCTGCTGCTTGAGCAGCTTCTTGACCCCTTCGACCACCAGCGCCCTTTGCTCACGCACGCCCTGGGCCTGCAGCTTGACCGCCGCCAGCGGCGAGCCGGCGGCCAGGGTCAACAGTTCCACGCGCTCCTCTTCGGAGCAATCGGGCAAGGTCTGCGCCAGCCAGGCCAGGCTCATGGCCTCGCCAGGCAATGGGCAGGCCTGCTGCACGCAACGGCTCTTGATGGTCGGCAACAGACGGCTGGTCTGGTGGCTGACCAGCAGCAATACGGTATCGCCGGAAGGTTCTTCAAGGCTTTTGAGCAAAGCGTTGGCGGCGTTGATGTTCATGGCTTCGACAGGCTCGATCAGCACGACTTTGCGCCCGCCCATCTGCGCGGTCTGCACCACGAAACTCACCAGTTCGCGAACCTGATCGACCTTGATCGCCTTGTCCGCCTCTTCCGGTTCGAGGACGTAGTTGTCCGGGTGGCTGCCGGCCTTGAGTAACAGGCAGGATTTACACTCGCCGCAGGCATCCTGGGCAGTCGGGCGCTGGCACAACAGGCTGGCCATCAAGCGCTCGGCCAATGCACGCTTGCCAATTCCGGCCGGGCCGTGCAACAGGTAGGCGTGGGCATGCTGCTTGCGACCGGCCAGTTGCTGCCACAGCGAGTCCTGCCAGGGATAGGCTTCAGCCACGGGCCAGCTCCAGCAGACGCGGGAGCAAGGCGTCCAGGGACTGCTGGACCTGCACCAGCGGTTGTGCGGCATCGACCAGCACGTAACGCGCAGGATCGGCTTCAGCGCGCTTGAGGAAGGCGCTGCGCACCGCGTCGAAGAAGGCCCTGCCTTCCAGTTCGAAGCGGTCGAGGCGACCACGGGCACTGGCACGCGCCAGACCGACTTCCACCGGCAGGTCGAAAATCAGCGTCAGGTGCGGGCGCAGGTCTCCCTGGACGAAGGTTTCCAGGGTGGCAATACGTTCCAGCGACAGGCCACGGCCGCCACCTTGGTAGGCATAGGTGGAATCGGTGAACCGGTCGCACAGCACCACAGCCCCCCGGGCCAATGCCGGGCGGATGACTTCGGCCAGGTGCTGGGCGCGAGCGGCGAATACCAGCAGCAGCTCGGTGTCCGGGTTCATGGCTTCTTCGACCGGCGCCAGCAGCACCTCACGAATTCGCTCGGCCAGCGCGGTGCCGCCCGGCTCGCGGGTCAACACCACCTCGATACCGGCGGCGCGCAGGCGCTCGGCGAGGTATTCGCGATTGGTGCTCTTGCCGGCGCCCTCGGGGCCTTCCAGGGTAATAAACAAGCCAGTCACAGGCAATCCTTAGTCAGGGTCATTGCGGGCTTTGCGGCGTGGTGGCGTCCGGTTCGGCTGCAGGCGCCGCTGGCGGCTCCTGCGGTGCGACCTGGGGCAAAGCCTCGGGATCGGGGTTGGGCGCCGCGGCAGGAATCGGTGCTTCGTCGGCCGCGCTGTTGGTGTCAGGTGTTTGCGGCGCTGGTGCCTCAGGTGCAGTGGCCGGTGCCGGGCTGGAACGGTAATCGGCGCGACGCTTGAGCTGGTACTCGCGCACTGCGTTGTTGTGCGCATCCAGGTCATCGGAAAAAACATGACTGCCGTCGCCACGGGCAACGAAATACAGACTGCTGCCGGCCACCGGATTTAATGCCGCGTGAATCGCTTCGCGCCCGACCATGGCGATGGGAGTCGGTGGCAGGCCGGAAATCATGTAGGTGTTATACGGCGTCGCTTCCTTGAGGTGGGCACGAGTCAATTTGCCGCTGTAGCGATCGCCCAGGCCGTAGATCACGGTTGGATCAGTCTGCAGGAGCATGCCCAACGCCATGCGTCGCACGAACACGCCGGCAATCTGCCCGCGCTCCTGGGGCACACCGGTTTCCTTCTCCACCAGGGAGGCCATGATCAGCGCCTGGTACGGATCGGCGTAGGGCAGATCAGCCGCTCGCTGGTTCCACTCCCTGGCCAGTACTTCGTCGAGGCGCTCGTAAGCAGTCTTGAGCAATTCGATGTCGCTCATGCCGCGAACGAAACTATAGGTATCGGGGAAAAAACGTCCCTCCGGAAAAATCCCAGGGTGGCCGAGCTTTTCCATCACCTGGGAGTCGCTCAAACCTGCGAGGGTCTGCTGGAGTTTTTCGTCCCTGGCGAGGGCCGCGCGGACCTGATGGAAATTCCAGCCTTCGACCAGCGTCACGCTGTACTGCACCACGTCCCCGCGTTTCCACGAATCGATCAGGCCTTCAACGGTCATGCCGGGCTGCATGCGGTATTCGCCGCTGTGCAAGGGTTGTCCGGCGAGGTTGAAGCGCCAGTACACGCGAAGCCAGAACGCGTCCTTGATGACGCCATCGGCTTCGAGTCGGTAGAAAGTACGGGTGGGTGTCGTACCCTTGGGTACTTCGAGCATTTCTTCCTGGGTGATGTTCAGCGACTGATCCAGCGCCGAATGAATTTTCCAGGCGGAAAAGCCGAATAACAGCCCTGCCAGAACCAATCCGGTTTCAAGCAGCAGCAAGAATTTACGTCTCACGAATCAAGCATCCAATAGCGCACGGGCAATGGTTTGGAGTTTACGGGTGAGTGGCCCAACCGGCCAGCTCAGTGCAGCATAAGCACGCACCGGCCAAATGCCATAAACACTATTACAGACAAAGACTTCATCGGCCCATTGCAGCTGTTCCAGGGTGATATCGATGATTTGTACAGGGATCGCTGAAGACTCAGCTTGAAACAATAATTCAGCGCGCATTACCCCGGCGACGCCGCAGCGACCGAGATCGGCGGTGATCAACACACCATCACGCACCAGGAACAGATTACTGAACACGCCCTCAACCACACGACCGGCCTGGTCCAGCATCACGCCTTCGGCATGCTCAGCGTCTTGCCACTCGGAACGGGCGATGACCTGCTCCAGGCGATTGAGGTGCTTGAGACCAGCCAACAAGGGTTGCAGGGACAGCCGGGTGACACAAGGGAACAGGCGCACGCCCTGCTCCGCATGGGCTGGCGGATAAATCGCAGGAGGATTGCCCAGCATGATGCGGCGCGCCACAACGACAGGGTCCGGGGCATAGCCGCGAGCACTGTCGCCCCGGGTGACGATCAGCTTGAGTACGCCTTCACCGAGCGCGAGGGCATAGGCCAGCAGCTCGGTGCGCACCACCGCGCCATCAAGGTTGATTGCCAGGCGCTGGCAACCCTCAAGCAACCGCACCAGATGACGATCCAGCAATACCGGTGTGCCATTGCGCACGGCGATGGTCTCGAACAGACCATCGCCGTAGGCCAGGCCGCGATCCTTCAGCGACACAGCGTGCGCCGGCTGACCGTCGACCCAGCAGTCCATCAGCCAGCGAACCGGCGGAACACCAGGGAGCCGTTGGTACCGCCAAACCCGAAGGAGTTGGACAGCACCACGTCGATATCCATGTTGCGCGCAGTGTGCGGCACGAAGTCGAGGTCACAGCCTTCGTCCGGCTCGTCCAGGTTGATGGTCGGTGGCGCCACCTGGCTGTTGATTGCCAGCACACTGAAGATCGCTTCAACCGCACCCGCGGCACCCAGGAGGTGACCGGTCATGGACTTGGTCGAACTGACGGCCAGCTTGTAGGCGTGATCACCAAACACCGACCTGATCGCACAGGCTTCGGCAAGATCACCGGCCGAAGTCGAAGTGCCGTGGGCGTTGATGTACTGGACCTGGTCACTGTTGATCTTCGCATCGCGCAAGGCATTGGTGATGCAGCGTGCAGCACCCGCACCATCGGCAGGTGGCGAAGTCATGTGGAACGCATCGCCACTGGTGCCAAAACCGATCAACTCGGCGTAAATGGTCGCACCGCGAGCCTTGGCGTGCTCCAGTTCTTCAAGTACAAGCGCGCCAGCACCGTCGGACAGCACAAAGCCGTCACGCCCCTTGTCCCATGGACGACTGGCACGGGCAGGCTCGTCGTTGCGGGTCGACAGCGCCCGGGAGGCACCGAAGCCGCCCATGCCCAGGCCACAAGCGGCCATCTCGGCGCCACCGGCGATCATCACGTCGGCTTCGTCATACATGATGTTGCGTGCCGCCATGCCAATACAGTGCGTACCCGTGGTACAGGCCGTGGCGATGGCGTAGTTGGGACCCTGTGCTCCCAGGTGGATGGACAGGAATCCGGAAATCATATTGATGATCGAGCCGGGCACGAAAAACGGCGAAATCCGTCGTGGGCCGGATTCATGCAGGGTACGGCTGGTTTCTTCGATGTTGGTCAGGCCGCCAATGCCCGAGCCCATGGCGACCCCGATGCGTTCGCGGTTGGCATCGGTTACTTCCAGGCCTGCATTTTTTACTGCCTGAAACCCTGCGGCCAGACCGTATTGAATGAACAGGTCGAGCTTGCGCGCTTCCTTGACCGACAGGTATTCCTCGACATTGAAGCCCTTTACCGAGCCGCCAAAACGGGTGGAATAGGCAGAAAGGTCGGTGTGTTCGATCAGACCAATGCCACTGCGGCCAGCCAGAATGCCCTGCCAGCTGCTTGGCACATCCGTGCCCAGTGGCGACAACATACCCATACCGGTGACTACGACGCGTCTACGCGACACAGCACTCTCCTTTTTCAAATGACGACTTTGCATCAGGCCTAAAGAAAAAACCGCACGCCAGGAGGCAGTGCGGTTTTTCCATGACAGCAAACAACGACTACAAACTATTACGCCTGGTGGCTGGTAACGTAGTCGATTGCAGCTTGTACAGTAGTGATCTTCTCAGCTTCTTCGTCAGGGATTTCGGTCTCGAATTCCTCTTCCAGAGCCATCACCAGCTCAACGGTGTCAAGGGAGTCAGCACCCAGGTCTTCAACGAAGGAAGCGCTGTTAGTCACTTCTTCTTCCTTAACGCCCAGTTGCTCGGCAACGATTTTCTTGACGCGCTCTTCGATGGTGCTCATACCTTGTTTTCACTCCTAATGGACAAATTCAGGCAGCTGGCCAGTGGGTAAGTGTATAGAAAGACTTTTCAGTTTTTCAACTGAAAGCTTCACTCCTCTAACCCTGCAGCCCGATGCCTATAAATAGATTGCAGCTTTATAACGGATTTTAGACAGCTCGTATGACATTTTTTTGAAGCAGTCCGTCACATTTAACTCATGTACATCCCGCCGTTCACCGGGATTGTAGCCCCAGTAACGTAAGCCGCACCGTCGGATGCAAGAAAAGCGACCACAGACGCGATCTCTTGCGCTTGCCCCAGACGACCCAGCGGAATCTGTGTAACCAGGTTTTGACGCTGCGCTTCGGGCAGTTCGCGAGTCATATCGGTGTCGATGAACCCTGGGGCCACCGAGTTTACCGTAATCGAACGCGATCCGACTTCACGCGCCAGCGCACGGCTGAAACCTTCCAGACCGGCCTTGGCCGCAGCGTAGTTTACTTGGCCTGCGTTGCCCATGGCACCCACAACCGAACCAATACTGATAATTCGTCCCCAACGCGCCTTGGTCATGCCACGCAAAACGCCCTTGGACAGGCGGAACAGACTGTTCAGGTTGGTATCGACGACGTCATGCCATTCGTCATCTTTCATCCGCATCATCAGGTTATCGCGGGTGATACCGGCATTGTTGACCAGGATCGCCGGTGCACCGAACTGCTCGGCGATGCTCGCCAACACGGCGGCGACGGACTCGTCACTGGTCACATTGAGTTCCAGGCCAGTGCCCTGGATACCGTTTTCCTTCAGGGTCGCAGCAATGCGCTCGGCGCCGGATGCGGAAGTCGCAGTACCCACGACGATGGCACCCTGACGACCCAGTTCCAGGGCGATGGCCTGGCCGATACCGCGGCTTGCACCGGTGACCAGTGCAACTTTACCTTGCAGACTCATGCAAGTTTCTCCTGATTCAGGCCAACGCTGCACGGGCGGCAGCGAAAGCGTCTGGGGTATTGAGGTTGGAGGTTGCCACGCCTTCGGCGCAACGCTTGTTCAAACCGGCCAGTACTTTGCCAGGACCGCATTCGACCAGTTGGGTCGCACCCTTGGCCGCCAGCGCCTGCACAGACTCGACCCAGCGCACAGGCTTGTAGAGCTGCTCGAGCAAATCGCGCTTGAGGGTTTCCAGATCAGCCGGCACTGCTGCGCTGACGTTCTGCAGCACTGGAATCTGCGGGGCCTGCCAGTCGATCGCGGCGATCGATTCAGCGAAACGCTCGGCAGCCGGACGCATCAACTCGCAATGGGACGGCACGCTGACCGGCAACGGCATGGCGCGCTTGGCACCACGAGCCTTGCAGCCTTCAATGGCGCGCTCAACCGCCGCCTTGGCACCGGCGATGACGACCTGGCCCGGGGAATTGAAGTTGACGGCACTGACCACTTCACCTTGCGCTGCTTCAGCGCAGGCTGCCAGCACGTCAGCATCGTCGAGACCGAGGATGGCGGCCATGCCGCCCTGCCCGGCCGGAACCGCTTCCTGCATCAACTGGCCACGGCGCTCGACGAGCTTGACCGCGTCAGCCAGGCTCAGACTGCCGGCAGCAACCAGAGCGCTGTACTCACCCAGGCTGTGACCGGCCACGTAGGCCGGACGCGCGCCACCTTCTGCCAGCCACAGACGCCACAGGGCGATCGAGGCGGTCAGGATGGCCGGCTGGGTCTTGTCGGTTTGATTGAGTTGCTCTTCCGGCCCTTGCTGGGTCAGCGCCCACAGGTCGTAACCGAGGGCATCGGAAGCTTCTTTGAACGTTTCAAGGACAACCGGATGTTGCGCGCCCAACTCGGCCAGCATGCCGAGGGACTGCGAACCCTGTCCTGGAAAGACGAATGCGAGGGAAGCAGACATGTAACAAGCCCCTAATGATCTTGTCGTCGGAGAATTGACGTCCCGACTGGGGGACGCAAGAAACTGACAGTTGGATGGCCAATTGAACTGAGCGGTCACATTTAAGCATTGTCCGACGAAAACGCCTAAAGCAACAAATCCTCCAGACGACCGTGGATGCGTTCCGGCAGGTTTTCCTGGATCTCGATCAACGCACGGGATATAGCACTCTGAAATCCTTGAACCCCGGCCGAGCCGTGACTTTTCACCACAATGCCCTGCAGGCCGAGAAAGCTCGCGCCATTGTGTCGCGCAGGGGCCAGATCGGCCTGCAGGCGCCTCATCAACGGCAACGCCAAGGCACCGACCATGCGCGAAGCGAGATTCTTCTTGAACAACGCTTCAATACGCCCGGCAATCATGGTGGCCAGGCCTTCGCTGGATTTGAGCAGGATATTGCCGACGAAGCCGTCACAGACCACCACATCCGCTTCACCGCGATACAGGCCGTCGCCCTCGACAAAACCGATGTAGTTGATGCCCCGCGCCTCCTGCAACAAAGCGGCGGCCAGCTTGACCTGCTGATTACCCTTGATGTGCTCGGTGCCGATGTTCAGCAAAGCGACTCGCGGGCGGACGATACCCAGCGTCTCGGCCGCCACCGAGCCCATCACCGCAAACTGCAGCAGGTGTGCGGCGCTGCAATCGACGTTGGCCCCGAGGTCGAGCAGCTGGCAATAGCCCGTCTGCGTCGGAATCGCCGCCACCATCGCCGGCCGATCAATGCCCGGCAAGGTCTTGAGCACGAATCGTGACAACGCCATCAACGCCCCGGTATTACCGGCACTGACACAGGCCTGGACCTTGCCATCGCGCAACAGCTCCAGCGCGACGCGCATCGACGAATCCGGCTTGCCACGCAATGCCTGGGCCGGTTTCTCGTCCATGGTAATGACTTCGCTGGCGGGCACGATAGACAGGCGCACGCGATCCGCAGCCGATTGGCCAGCGAGCAATTCTTCAAGGAGAGAGGGTTGACCGACGAGGGTCAGGTGCAGCGAGGGCGTAGCATTCAGACAAGCGAGGCTGGCCTGAACAATGCTGCGGGGACCGAAGTCCCCGCCCATTGCGTCAATCGCGATGACTTGAGCAGACAAGTGATTACTCGTCAGCGCCCTTGTCGATCACTTTACGGCCACGGTATACGCCTTCTGGCGATACGTGGTGACGCAGGTGAATTTCACCGGTGGTTTTTTCTACAGACAGAGTGCTTGCCGTCAGGGCGTCGTGCGAACGACGCATGTCACGGGCAGAGCGGGATTTTTTGTTCTGCTGAACAGCCATAATTGATTAACTCCTAAACGTTTGGGTCACGCTTTAACTGCGCCAATACACTGAACGGGTTGGACCGCGTTACCTCGTCCTCGCTCGGTTCGGGCTCATCGAGACCCGCCGGCTGCTGGCATTCTTCCGGATGATGAGCAGGCACAATGGGCAAGGCGAGCAGAAGCTCCTCCTCGATCAGTGACTGCAGATCCAATGGATCTTCGCCCAGTTCCAGCACGTCATAACCTTTCGGCAACGACTGGGTATTCGCACCCTCCTTTACCACAGCATAACTGCATTCGCTATGGATCGGCAGGGTGACCAGCTCAAGACAACGCTGGCAAACCATTTTGACTTCGGTGTCGATAAAACTGTGGATTACCACAGACTTACGTTCATCTCGTTCAAAAACGAATTTCGCCTGCACCGTACCGACAGTGTCGGAAAGCGGGTCGCAGAGTCTCTCCAAATCGGCCAGCAGCAGTTCACCTTGAAGGGTGGTGCCACGGTCAGCCAATTTGCGCGGGTCAACGTGAGGTGGAATCGGGTCATTCAACATAGGCGCAGCATTATAGGGATGCACCCAGCCATGTCAAAGGAAATTCAGCCCTGTGCGTCACTTGGAAGCCTCGCTAGAATTCGCAACTGACTTCTGGAGTTGCGCATGCTGCCCTTATTACTCGCTTCAAGCTCGGTTTACCGCCGGGAATTGCTGGCCCGCCTGCGGTTGCCGTTCGTCTGCAGCTCGCCAGATATCGATGAAAGTCATCGCCCGCAAGAGCCGGCCATTGAACTGGTCAAGCGCCTGGCCAGGGAAAAAGCCCAGGCGCTGGCTGGCACTTTTCCCGACCACCTGATCATTGGTTCCGACCAGGTCGCGGTGCTCGGCGAGCGCATCGTCGGCAAACCGCACACGTTCGAGAACGCGCGGGATCAGTTAATCGCCGCCAGCGGCGCCAGCGTGACCTTTCTCACGGGCCTGGCCCTGCTCAACAGCCAGACCGGGCATTGCCAGGTGGATTGCGTACCGTTCACGGTGCACATGCGCACCCTCGACCAGGCAAGCATCGAGCGTTACCTGCATGCAGAGCAGCCCTACGACTGCGCAGGCAGCTTCAAGGCCGAAGGATTGGGGGTGAGCCTGTTTCAGCGCACCGAAGGCCCTGACGCCACCAGCCTGATCGGCCTGCCGCTGATTCGGCTGATCGATATGCTGCTGGTCGAGGGCTTACAAGTCCCTTGAAAGCAAAAGATCTTTTAAACGGCTTAACGCAACGACGGGCCGTTGAAACCCATCCACATCGCCAATTGTTCAGCCACGCTGGCGCCGAGCTTCTTCGAGAAGCGGTCGAACGTCGACTCCTGAACGGTAAAATCCACCAGTTCTTTCTCGCCAATGACATCGCGAGCCACCGAACTGGCACTGCCCAGGCCATCGATCAACCCCAGCGGTAGCGCCTGCTCACCCGACCAGACCAAGCCAGAGAACAGCTCCGGGTGCTCCTTGTCTTTCAGGCGATCGCCACGACCCTTCTTCACACTATTGATGAATTGCTGATGGGTGGTATCGAGCACGCCCTGCCAGAACCGAGTCTCATCAGGCTTCTGCGGCTGGAACGGATCGAGGAAGGACTTGTGCTCGCCAGACGTATAGGTCCGGCGCTCCACGCCCAGCTTCTCCATGGTGCCGACGAAACCATAACCGGCCGCAGTCACCCCGATGGACCCCACCAGGCTGGCCTTGTCCGCGTAGATCTGATCGGCCGCACTGGCAATGTAGTAAGCGCCGGACGCCCCCAGGTCGGAGATAACCGCATACACCTTGGTATCAGGATGCAGCGCACGCAGGCGAACAATCTCGTCGTACACATAGCCTGATTGCACCGGGCTGCCGCCCGGGCTGTTGATCCGCAGGACCACGCCCTTGACCTTGTCATCCTCGAAGGCCGCTCGCAGGCTGCCAACGATGTTATCGGCGCTGGCCTGCTCCTTGTCGGCGATCACACCAGTGACCTCGATCAGCGCGGTGTAGTTGGCACTGCGAGTGGCGGCTTTTTCCATGTCCATCAGCGGCGTGAACAGCATCAAAGCGCCAAACAGGTACACAAAGGTCAGCAGCTTGAAGAAAATCCCCCAGCGACGGGACCGGCGCTGTTCCTGCACGCTGGCCAACAAGGTCTTTTCCAGCAACCTCCAGCTTTTCTCGTCACCGCTCTGCGCATCCGCCTTGGCGGGCGCCTTCCATTCGTCGGTCATGCCATCTACCCCAAAAAACCTGTTAAGCCTGTTGATTCAGCCAGGCATGCAATTCTGAAAAACGATCAATCGCCAGTCGCGGCTCGAACAGCTTCAGCGCCTCGATCGATTGAGCGCCGTAACTGACCGCTACCGACGCCATACCGGCATTGCGGGCCATCTGCAGGTCGAAAGAGGAATCGCCAACCATCATTGCCTGCTCCGGGCGAACGTCGCAGTGCGCGAGGATCTGCTCCAGCATCAGAGGATGGGGCTTGCTGGCAGTTTCATCCGCCGCACGAGTGATGTCGAAATATTTTTCCCAGCCGTGTGCCTTCAATACCCGGTCGAGCCCGCGACGGGCCTTGCCGGTTGCAACAGCCAGATGATAACCCTCGGCGCGAAAGGCCTCCATCGACTCGAGCACACCCTCGAACAAGGGCGAAGGCACGGCTTCGGCGGCGATGTAGTGATCGGCGTAATACCCCCGAAAGGCGATCAGCTCACCCTCGCTGATGTGCGGGTACAGGGTGCGAATCGCTTCCGGCAAACCGAGACCGATGATGCCCTTGACGGCAAAATCATCGCGCAGCTCAAATCCTGAGCGCTCTGAGGCCACATGCATGGCCTCGACAATCCGCCCGATGGAGTCCGCGAGCGTCCCGTCCCAGTCAAATATCAGCAGTTTGCAATCAGAGGGGTGCACTCAGGCGCTCCACAGTCTTGGCCCACATTTCATCCACCGGCGCCTGCAACTTCAGCTCGCCACCATCAGGCAGCGGCACGGTCAGCAGATAAGCGTGGAGGAACAGTCGCTTGCCACCCAGGTCGCGGATTTCCTTGCTGAAACCCTCATCCCCGTATTTCGGGTCGCCAGCGATGCAGTGCCCGGCATGCAGGGTGTGCACGCGGATCTGGTGGGTGCGGCCGGTGATTGGCCTGGCTTCGACCATGGTCGCAAAGTCGCCGAAGCGCCTTAGCACCTTGAACACGGTCACGGACTCCTTGCCCTCCTCCTCGTCGACCTCGACCATGCGCTCGCCGGAACGCAGGTTGCTCTTGCCCAGCGAGGCACGGACTTGCTTGATCGAGGCGGCCCAGTTGCCACGAACCAGCGCCATGTAGCGCTTGTCCACGCCATCACCGCGCAAGGCCGTGTGCAAGTGACGCAGCATGCTGCGTTTCTTGGCAATCATCAGCAGGCCAGAGGTGTCTCGGTCAAGTCGGTGAACGAGCTCGAGCTCCTTGCAATCGGGGCGCAACTGACGGAAGGCTTCGATCACGCCGTAGGTCAGACCGCTACCGCCGTGAACCGCAATACCACAAGGCTTGTTGATCACGATCAGGGCCTTGTCCTCGAAGATAATCGAGGCTTCGAGGCGCTGCAGCAGGCCTTGTGCCAGCGGCACCGGCTCGTCGCGCTCGGGCACGCGCACAGGCGGCACGCGCACGATATCGCCCGCCTGCAGCTTGTATTCGGGCTTGATCCGACCTTTGTTCACTCGCACTTCGCCTTTACGCAAAATGCGATAGATCAAGGTCTTGGGCACGCCTTTGAGCCGAGCGAGAAGGAAGTTATCAATACGTTGGCCGGCATATTCCGGCGAGACCTCAAGCAGTTGTACGCTTGGGGTCGAGGGGGCAGTAGTCGTCATGGCGCAGATGATATCAATTTTTTATGGAATTGAAGCACTTAATCATTACTGCTATAGTCGCGAACGCCGCCAAAAGCGGCCTGGACAGCGGACCAACGGTCTAAAACCGGCCCTGACCAATGCAATTCACCAGGACGCGAGGCCGTCCTACGGGGCTTTCGCTACTTAACGGTGGAGTTTGCAGCTGTAACGAGCGCAGGTGACATGAGGCCTGAATCAAGCCGCAGGGCAGAGTTTTCACTCGCCTTGCGAGCCAATATTCATGGCCAGTTCACAAAGTGCAGTCAGTTGCGAATGACCCCGAGCGAAGGTTTCGGAAACAACGCCTAAATTAGCCATGATGCGTGACCTCCCCTTTTGGAGCTCACGGTAAATGCCAACCCGCTGCGGATTCTGCGCGCGGCAGCACCCGAATTTTCAGGGATACGTGTAGGGTGGAGATGCACAACCGCTGGACTGTGTAGCAATAGGCTTTTTCAAGACGCTTCATCTCGTCCACAGCCAATGGTTGATTCCTCCTCCTGACTGAGTGCTTAAGTAGCCACAGCAAGCAGGACGCGTACGTCGCGACGAAGGCCCACATTGGCCGGACATCGCTGGACACGGGAATGGCCAACCACTCCCGACGCACCTGACACCGACCATGAGAAGTCGTGTGTGCCGAACGCCGTTTCCGGCAGCCCGGAAACCGACGGTACTACATGAAAAGAATGCTGATTAACGCAACTCAACCCGAAGAGTTGCGTGTTGCACTGGTAGATGGCCAGCGCCTCTACGACCTGGACATCGAATCCGGTGCACGCGAGCAGAAGAAGGCCAACATCTATAAAGGCCGGATTACTCGCATCGAACCAAGCCTTGAGGCTGCCTTTGTCGATTTCGGCTCTGAGCGCCACGGCTTCCTGCCCCTCAAAGAAATCTCCCGCGAATACTTCAAGAAAGCCCCGGAAGGCCGCGTCAACATCAAGGACGTCCTGAGCGAAGGCCAGGAAGTCATTGTCCAGGTCGAAAAAGAAGAACGTGGCAACAAGGGCGCCGCCCTGACCACCTTCATCAGCCTGGCCGGTCGTTACCTGGTGCTGATGCCGAACAACCCGCGTGCTGGCGGCATCTCCCGTCGCATCGAAGGCGAAGAGCGCAACGAACTGCGTGAAGCCCTGAACGGCCTGGTTGCCCCGGCTGACATGGGTCTGATCGTGCGCACTGCCGGCCTTGGTCGCAGCAGTGAAGAAATGCAGTGGGACCTCGATTACCTGCTGCAACTCTGGACCGCCATCAAAGAAGCCTCGCTCGATCGCTCCGCGCCGTTCCTGATCTACCAGGAAAGCAACGTGATCATCCGCGCCATCCGCGATTACCTGCGCCAGGACATCGGCGAAGTGCTGATCGACAGCGTCGAAGCCCAGGACGAAGCCCTGACCTTCATCCGCCAGGTGATGCCGCAGTACGCCAGCAAGATCAAGCTGTACGAAGACAGCGTTCCGCTGTTCAACCGTTTCCAGATCGAAAGCCAGATCGAGACCGCTTTCCAGCGTGTCGTCGAACTGCCTTCCGGCGGTTCCATCGTCATCGATCCGACCGAAGCCCTGGTGTCCATCGACATCAACTCGGCGCGCGCCACCAAAGGCAGCGACATCGAAGAAACCGCGCTGCAGACCAACCTTGAAGCTGCTGAAGAAATCGCCCGTCAGTTGCGCTTGCGCGACATCGGCGGCCTGATCGTCATCGACTTCATCGACATGACCCCTGCCAAGAACCAGCGCGCCGTGGAAGAGAAAGTCCGCGAATGCCTGGAAGCCGACCGCGCTCGCGTGCAAGTCGGTCGCATCTCGCGCTTCGGCCTGTTGGAAATGTCCCGTCAGCGCCTGCGTCCATCGTTGGGCGAAAGCAGCGGCATCGTTTGCCCGCGTTGCAACGGCACCGGCATCATCCGTGACGTTGAATCGCTGTCGCTGGCGATCCTGCGCCTGATCGAAGAAGAAGCCCTGAAAGACCGCACCGCCGAAGTTCGTGCACAAGTGCCGATCCCGGTCGCCGCGTTCCTGCTCAACGAAAAACGCAACTCGATCACCAAGATCGAACTGCGCACCCGTGCCCGCATCGTCATTCTACCGAACGATCATCTCGAAACGCCGCACTTCGAAGTTCAGCGTCTGCGCGATGACAGCCCGGAAGCCCACATCAACCAGTCCAGCTACGAAATCGCTGCTGCCGCTGCCGAAGTGGAAGAAGTCCAGCCAGCCGCTGCGACCCGCACCCTGGTTCGCCAGGAAGCTGCAGTCAAGACGGCCCCTGCCCGCGCCAATGCGCCGGTTCCTGCCGAAGTTGTTGCTGCCGCGCCTGTGGCTGCACCGGCCGCCGTGCCAGAGCCAAGCCTGTTCAAGGGCCTGGTGAAGTCGCTGGTCAGCCTGTTTGCAACCAAGGAAGAGCCCGCCGCACCGGTTGTGGTTGAAAAGCCTGCGACCACCGAGCGTCCGGCTCGTAACGAAGAGCGTCGCAACGGTCGTCAGCAGAGCCGCAACCGTAACGGTCGCCGCGACGAAGAGCGCAAGCCTCGCGAAGAACGTGCACCGCGTGAAGAACGCGCTCCACGGGAAGCTCGTGAACCACGCGAAGCTCGTGAAGAAACGCCGGCAGTAGTCCGCGAAGAACGCGCGCCACGTGAAGAGCGTGCACCACGCGCACCGCGTGAGGAACGTGCACCGCGCGCTCCACGTGAAGACCGCAAGCCACGTGGCGAGCGTGAAGAACGTGTACGCGAATTACGCGAACCCCTGGACGCTGTTGCTCCAGCCGCTGTCGCTGTCGCTACCACCGAAGAGCGTCCGGCTCGCCAGCCACGCGAAGAACGTGCTCCACGCCCACCGCGTGAAGAACGTCAGCCACGTGCCGAGCAAGCAGCAGCTCCAGTAGCCGAAGAAGAACTGCTGTCCAACGAAGAGCAACTGCAGGAAGACGGACAGGAAGGCGCCGAAGGCGATCGTCCACGCCGTCGCTCCCGCGGCCAGCGTCGTCGCAGCAACCGTCGCGAGCGTCAGCGTGATGCCAACGGCAATGTGATCGAAGGTTCGGAAGAGTCTGACTCCGCTGAAGGCGAAGTGGCAGCCACTGCCGACGCACCAAGCGCTAACGACCTGGCCGCTGGCCTGGCTGTTACCGCAGCCGTTGCCAGCTCGGTGATCAGTGCTCCAGCTGAAGCACAGGCCAACGAGCAAGCCGAACGCGCTACTGCTGCCACCCTGGACACTGCTCCAGTCGAAGCGCCAGTGGTTGAAGCGACCTCGCCTGTCGAAGCCACCGCTTCGCCGGAAATCGAAGTGGCGCCGGCTCGTGAAGCGCAGCCTGAAGTAGAAGCGGCACCGCAACCTGCGGCAGTCGTCGAAGCTCCAGCAGTGATTGCAGAGCCTGCTGCCGAGACGGTCAGCGAAACCGTGACCGAATCGATTCGTGAAGTTCGCGAAGAGCAAACCGCTTTCAACTGGGTTGCCGAGCCAGCTGTTGCAGAAACACCAGCCCCGGTAGCTGAAACTCCGGCTTACGAGCCAGAGCCAGTGGTTGCGGCTGCAGAGCCTGCTCCAGTGGTCGAAGTGCCGGTTGAAGCCCCGGTTGTAGCCGAAGTGGCTGCACCTGTGGTCGAAGCCGCGCCGGCAAGCGCCCTGACTGAAAATGGTCGCGCGCCAAACGACCCGCGTGAAGTGCGTCGTCGCAAGCGTGAAGCCGAGCGTCTGCAGAAGGAAGCTGAATTGGCTGCCGCTGCTGCTCCAGCCGTGGTTGAGCCTGCACCGGTGGTCGCTGAAGCCCCTGCTGAAGTTGTCGCCGAGCCTGTAGCGTCAGTGATCGATGAAGCACCACGTTCCGTACAGGACGCGGTAGAGCAACACGAAAAAGCCCAGGAAAAAGAGCACGAGCCTAAACCCCTCGTCTGATTCCGACGGCTGACAAAAAGCCCCGCCTGGTGATCCAGAGCGGGGCTTTTTTATACCTTGAAGATCAAAAGATCGTCCGAAGGCTCGGGCCGCGTTCGGACGATCTTTTGATGTTTTACACAAACACCAGGGCCCCGGGCACATCCACATCCCACAACACCCCAGGATCATCCACCTCCACTTCAACCACCCTGGCCGTAGCGAACAGCGGCCTGGCCCCGCCGTCCCCCGAGAGCGCGATCAACGCCGGTCCGAAAGAATCCGCGAACGCCACCGGGTGCCCATACTCGCCGTCATGCACTGGCACACTGATAGTGTCAGCCGCCATCCCTGCTATCACCCGCTCAATGCTCAACGGCAGGATGAAGGGCATATCCCCCAGCACAATCAACCAACCACCGGGCTGCGGACACGCCGCCACCCCGGCAGCAATGCTGTCCCCCATGCCCGTGGACTCGATCAGGACCACCTCGAACCCATAGGCCTGGGCCATGCGAATCACCTGGGGACGATCTGCAGTGGTAACCACAACCTGTTTGCCCGCCTTAGCCGGCAGGTTCACGAGGACATGCTCGATGACCGACCGCACAGCACCGTCGCGCCCGGTACAGTCCGCCAGCAACTTGTCCTTGTCGGCGCCCGCTACCTGGCGAAAGCGCTCGCCCTGCCCCGCTGCCAGCACGATGACGGCGATGGGTTCGCTCATGGCGCCTCCTGCAAGGGCTTCTTCTGTTTGAGTTCGACGCCGTTCTTGATTGCGACAATTTCAGCCATCAGCGACAAAGCGATTTCCGCTGGCGAATGGCTACCAATGTGCAAGCCGATCGGGCCGTGCAGCCGTTCAATGGCCGCTGCCGACAAGCCTAGCTGAGCCAAATTATCCCGGCGCTTCAGGCTGTTGACCCGAGACCCCAGCGCACCCACGTAGAATGCATCGGAGTCCAGCGCCGTCAGCAGCGCCATGTCATCCAGGCGCGGGTCATGGGTGAGCGCAACAATGGCCGTGCGCTCGTCGGTCTGGATAGTCAGTACCGCTTCGTCGGGCATGCCCGGGACGAAGCGTCCATGCTGCTCTTCCCAGCCATAGACGAATTCGCTGCGCGGATCGCAGATCAGCACCTCGAAATCCAGCAGCCGCGCCATCTCGGCGACATATCGCGACAGTTGACCTGCGCCGATCAGCAGCAGGCGCCAGCGCGGACCATAAATGGCCCGCAGCGTCTTGCCGTCAAAGGTCAGCGTTTGCAACTTGTCTGCGGGCTCCAGCAACACCTCACCGGTTTCAATCGACAGCGAGCGCGCCACAATCTCGTGCGCCTCGCAACGTGCCAGCAACTGTGCCACCCAGGCCGGATCGCCTACGCGCTCCTCAGTCAGGCGCAAGGTACCGCCACAAGGCAAGCCAAAGCGCGCAGCCTCCTCGCGAGTCACGCCGTAGGTGATCAACTGCACGGGCGGTCCGTCAGCCGGGATGCGCCCATCGTGCAGGCGGGCAATCAGATCATCCTCGACGCAGCCGCCGGACACAGACCCGATCACCACGCCATCTTCACGCAACGCCAGCATGGCGCCAGGTGCCCGGGGCGCAGTGCCCCACGTCTGGACCACGCTGTACAGCACCACCCGCTGGCCCGCATTGCGCCACTCCAGCACGCTGCGCAGGACATTCAGATCGACGCTGTCCATCAGGCTTGCGCCTTCTGCCAACCCTGTAACTGGAAGCGCACCGGCAAGTTGCGAATACGCTGGCCCGTGGCAGCAAAAATCGCATTACACAGCGCCGGCGCAATCGGTGGAACGCCAGGTTCGCCGACGCCCCCAAGCGGCACGTCTCCCGGCGGAGTGACCATGTGCACCGCCACCTCCTTCGGCGCCAGGGACATGCGTGCTACTTCGTACATGTGGAAGTTATCCTGTTGGACCTTGCCGTCCTTGAAGCTGATTTCGCCGAGCACCGCATTACCCAGGCCCATCACACAGGCACCTTCGAATTGCGAGCGGATGCGCTCCGGGTTGATCTGCGGGCCGCAGTCCACTGCGATATCCGCCTTATGCACGATCAACGTGCCGTCATCCTTGACCTCAACCTCGATCACCGCCGCGACATAGGTGACAAAACTGTAGTGCACCGCCAGGCCCAGGCCACGGCCCTTGGGCAAGTCACGACCCCACCCCGCCGCCTTCGCCGCAGTTTCCAGGACCTTGCGCATACGGCCGGTATCAATCGGATAGCGTTCCGGCGACTCGCCGTAGTTCCACTCTTCGCTCAAGGTGCGCGGATCGATCTGGCGGTCCGGGCCGAGCAGTTTAATCTGGTACTCCAGCGGATCGCGGCCGGCCTTGTGGGCCAACTCATCGACGAAACTCTGGATCGCAAAGCCGTGGGGAATGTTCGACACCGAACGGTACCAACCCACCCGGGTATGCACCTTGGCCTCGGGGTTTTCCAGGCGCACGTTGGGGATCGCATAGGCCATGTTGGTGAAGCCCATGCCCAGCTCGAACGCTGCTTCATGGTTCATGCCCGGTGCAAACAGCGCCGTGATACTGGGCGCGACGGTGCGGTGCAGCCAGCCGGACGGCAGGCCGTCCTTGTTCAGGCTGGCTTTGAGGTACTCGGCCGACACGGTATGAAAGTACGAACAATGGATATCGTCTTCACGCGTCCATTGCACCCGCACTGCCTTGCCGGGAAATTCCTTGGCGAGGATCGCCGCTTCGATGACAAAATCCGGCTTGGACTTGCGTCCGAAGCCGCCGCCGAGCAGGGTCACGTTGACCGTGACGTTATCGAACGGGACGCCGAGGCGTTCGGCAATTCGCTCTCGCGTCACCTGGGGTGCCTGGCTCGGCGCCCAGGCCTCGCAGACGCCGTCCTTGAAGCGCGCAATGGCTACCATCGGCTCCATCGGGGACTGTGCCAGGTGCGGCAGATAGTAAGACGCTTCCAGCGTGGTGTCGGCGTTGCCCATGGCCTCGTCGATGTTGCCGGTGTTGCGCACGACCTTGCCGGGCTTGAGCGATGCAGCTTCCAGCTCCTTGCGGTAGGCGATCGAGTCATAGCTGGCATTCGGGCCATCGTCCCACTCGATCTTCAGCGCTTCGCGCCCTTTGATCGCTGCCCAGGTATTGCTGGCGATCACGGCCACGCCACCCAGGGGCTGGAACTCCGACGGCATTGGCCGCCCTTCGATGTTGATGACCTTGAGCACGCCAGGCACTTTCAGCGCCGCACTCGAGTCAACGGATTTGACCTTGCCGCCATATACCGCCGGGCGCGCAATGGTCGCGTAGAGCATGCCCTCGATGTGCACATCGGCGCCGTAGACTGCACGACCATTGACGATGTCGGCACCATCGATCGCCTTGATGCCTTCCTTGCCGATGTATCGAAACTGCGCAGGCTGCTTAAGCCGCAGGCTGTCGCGAGCCGGCACTGCCAGTGCAGCAGCGGCAGCCGCCAGGGCGCCGTAACCCAGTTCACGCTTGGTGGGCTGGTGAATGACTTTGTGCAACTGTGCCTGACACTCGCCTACCGGTACTTTCCACTGCTCGGCAGCGGCTTGCTCAAGCATCGTGCGCGCAGCGGCGCCACAACGACGCATCGGCTCGTACCAATGGCGCATGCTGCGCGAGCCGTCGGTGTCCTGGTTGCCATAGCGAACTTCATCACCGGGCGCCTGCTGCACCTTGACCATCGCCCAGTCGGCATCCAGCTCGTCCGCCACCACCATGCTCAGGCTGGTGCGCACGCCCTGGCCCATTTCCGAGCGGTTGCACACCACGGTTACGGTGCCATCGGCGGCAATGCTGACATATACTTTTGGATCGTCGATCCAGCCATTGGGCATACCGTCTGCGCCGAATTTCTGCTCTTTATCGGCGGCGAGTGCGTCCTGCCAACCCCAACTGGCGGCCAGCACCAGCGCGCTGGTAGCGCCTACGCCCTTGAGGAAACCACGGCGGCTGAGATTGCTCAGCGCAAAATCATTCGGTAGCCCGCTCATGCCTTGGCCTCCTTCAGGTGGGTGGAGGCTTGGCGTATGGCGGTCTTGATACGGTTGTAGGTGCCGCAACGGCAAATGTTGCCCACCATCGCTTCTTCGATTTGCTCGTCGCTGGGGTTGGGGTTGACCTTGAGCAATGCTGTCGCCGACATGATCTGCCCGCCCTGGCAGAACCCGCACTGGGCCACTGCTGTGTCGAGCCAGGCTTGCTGGACGACTTGCCCAACGGGGTCGCTGTGCAAATTGTCGATGGTGCTAACGTCCTGGCCGATCACCGAGCCGATCGGCGTGATGCAACTGCGTGCCGGGGAGCCGTCGATGTGAATGGTGCAGGCACCACACAGGCCCATGCCGCAGCCAAACTTGGTGCCGTTGTAACCGGCCACGTCGCGAATTGCCCAGAGCAGGGGCATGTCCTCGGTGACATCGAGTTGATGGTCTTGACCGTTGAGTTTCAGGGTAATCATGGGCACGCCCGCATATCTAAAGACGGTTATGGGGTCGAGCAATCTGCCGCCAGAGGCTGGCGGTTGGCATCACGCAGATCGACTCAGGCTAAGGAGGCTCTCTCATGCCGACGGCGACGTCTGCATCGGGCCTTTGGTGCAGCAAAATGGCTTGTATCGTTAGGCGGCTAAGTTAACCCAGGATTAACAAAAAAGCCCTGCACATCGACAAATGTGCAGGGCCTCCAGGGCAGTGCTGAAAGCGTAGCCTCAATATCTGTTGGGCTCCATTTCCAGCTCGACCTGGAATCGTTGCCAAATGTCTTTCTGGATCCGTTGCGCCAGGTCCAGCAACTGCAGGCCAGTGGCCGCGCCATAGTTGACCAGCACCAGCGCCTGCAACTTGTGCACACCGGCGTCGGCTTCGCGAAAGCCCTTCCAGCCTGCGCGCTCGATCAGCCATCCAGCCGCCAGCTTCATCTGCCCGTCGGGTTGCGCGTAGGCCACCAGGTCCGGGAATTCAGCCTTGAGCCGGGTGACCACCGCCGCCGGTACCAGAGGGTTCTTGAAGAAACTGCCAGCATTGCCCAGTACTGCAGGGTCCGGCAGTTTTTCGCTGCGAATGCTGCAGATCGCCTGGCTGACGTCGCCGGCAGTCGGACGGTCAATGCCCTGCTCTGTCAGGCGCTGACGCACCGGGCCGTATTCCAAATGCAGGTGTTCAGCGCGGTTCAGGTTGAAGCGCACCCGCAGGATCAACCAGCGCCCCGGCTCCTGCTTGAACAGGCTGTCGCGGTAGGCGAACTTGCACTCGTCCAGGCTGAAGTCGCGCAGTTCGCCGGTCCGGCGATCAAGCGCGGTCAGGCCGGCAAACACGTCCTTGATCTCCACGCCATAAGCGCCGATGTTCTGCATCGGTGCCGCGCCGACCGTACCGGGGATCAGGCTGAGGTTTTCCAGGCCAGACAAACCCTGGGCCAGGGTGTGTTGCACAAACGGATGCCAAGGCTCGCCGGCTTCGGCTTCGATCACCACCTGCTGGCCGTTATCGCTGAGCAGGCGAATCCCGCGGGTGGCCATGCGCAGCACCAGCGCCTGGATATCGGCGGTGAGCAGCAAGTTGCTGCCCCCACCGATTACCAGCAATGGCACCTCGTGCTGCGTGGCATACACCAGGGCGTCGCGCACGTCGTCGTCACTATGGGCCTGGGCAAAAAGGCGGGCCTGCACATCCACGCCAAAGCTGTTGTACGGTTTGAGCGATACCCGGGCTTGCACCTGCAGACTCATAACCGCCCCTTCAATTCGATCACCAGCAGGTCACTGGCGCGCTCGATCAGGTCCAATACCTGCTCGAAGCCCTGGTCGCCGTCGTAGTACGGGTCTGGAACTTCATCGAGTTCCGACTGATAGCGGCGCAGGAACAGGTCAAGCTCCGCCTTGCCCTTCGCAGGCTGCAATGCCTTGAGATTGCGCAGGTTGCTGTTATCCATCGCCAGGATTAGGTCATACATGGAGAAATCGGCACGACTGACTTGCTGCGCGCGCAGGGCAGACAAATCGTAACCGCGTAGCCGGGCGGCGGCCTGGCTGCGTTTATCCGGGGCCTTGCCGACGTGCCAGTCGCCCGTACCGGCGGAGGCGACCTCGACTTGCCCCGCCAGCCCGGCCTCGCGCAGTTTATGGCGCAGCACGCCTTCGGCGGTCGGCGAGCGGCAGATGTTGCCCAGGCAGACGAACAGAACCCGCATCAGGCCTCCAGCAGGCGACGAACCCGCTCCAGGTCTTCAGCGGTATCGACGCCGGTCGGTGGCGCGATCAAAGCGTCAGCCACGTGGATACGCACGCCGTGCCACAAGGCCCTTAGTTGTTCCAGGGATTCAGTGTTTTCCAGCCAGCAAGGGCCCCAGCTGACGAAGTCATGCAGGAACCCGGCGCGGTAAGCATAAATGCCGATGTGGCGACGGTACGGCACGCCTTCCGGCAATTGCTCGCGACTCCTGGCAAAGTCATCGCGGGCCCACGGCAAGGTCGCTCGGCTGAAGGTCAGCGCCAGACCGTTGAGGTCACTGACCACCTTGACCACATTAGTGTTGAACAGGGTTTCCACATCTTCGATCGGCTCAGCCAGAGTGGCCATGCGCGCTTCGGTGTGGGCTGCCAGGTTGGCCGCGACCTGATCGATCACATCAGGTGGAATCAGCGGTTCGTCACCTTGCACGTTGACCACGATGGCGTCGGGCGCCAGGCCCAGCTTCGTCGCCACTTCGGCCAGGCGATCGGTACCGGAGTTGTGATCTTCACGCGTCAGCACCACTTCAGCGCCAAAGCCTTTGCAGGCTTCGACGATGCGCAGGTCGTCGGTGGCCACCACCACGCGCTCTGCGCTGCTTTTGCTCGCCTGTTCCCAGACGTGCTGGATCATCGGTTTGCCGGCGATCAGCAACAGCGGCTTGCCAGGCAAACGGGTGGAGGCGTAACGCGATGGGATGACGACAGTAAAGGCTGCGGTCATTTATCCAGGCGCTCGTCGGTGGTCAGGGTGCGCGCTTCGGTTTCGAGCATGACCGGGATGCCGTCGCGAATCGGATAAGCGAGGCCGGCGCCCTTGCTGATCAGCTCGGTCTTGTCAGCGCTGAGCTTGAGCGGGCCTTTGCAGACGGGGCAAGCGAGGATATCGAGCAATTTGGTGTCCATGAGCATTCCCTGGATAAAACGGAGTTAAGGCAAAAGACGGTCCGGCACCAGGCGCATCAGCTGCGTATCGAACCAGGCGACAAAGGCCGGGGATGGCGCAGCATCGACCGTCAGGTACCACCAATCGGCGGCGGCGAAGGCACGGCACTTCACCGCGTCCTTTTCAGTCATTACCAAAGGCAATGACGGAGCGAAATTCAGTGCCTGCACGCTGTACTCGGCGTGGTCAGCGAACGCGTGCGGTACAGGCTTCCAGTGTAGCGTTTCGAGGGTCGTGAAGAAACGCTGTGGATTACCGATGCCGGCCACGGCATGCAGTGCCTGACCCGCAGGAAAATGATCGAGCGGCCGCCGTTCACCGCTACGCAGATTGACCAGCGCGGTAGGTTGCAGCTGGAACGCAAACCCGTCATGGCGATCGTCAGCGGCGCCGTTGTAGAGCACCGCATCGACGCTCTCAAGGCGCTCGACCGGCTCACGCAGGGGCCCGGCGGGCAGGCAGCGCTGGTTACCCAGGCCACGGGCAGCGTCGATCAGCACCAGCTCAAGGTCACGGGCCAGGCGATAATGCTGCATGCCGTCGTCCGACAGGATCAGGTCCAGCGGTTCACTCTCGAGCAAGGCCTTGACCGCCTGACTGCGGTCCGGGTCGATCATCAAGGGTACGCCGGTGCGCTGGACGATCAACAGAGGCTCGTCGCCCGCAGTATCGGCGCCCTGATCCGCCGCGACTCGCCATGGCAGTTGCGGTGGTTTGGCGCCGTACCCCCGACTGACCACCCCGACGCGCAGCCCGCTACGCTGGCAGTGCTCGATCATCCAGAGAATCAGCGGAGTCTTGCCCGTGCCGCCGACGGTGATATTACCGACGACGATCAACGGCACTGGCGGCTGATAGATCTCGCCCTCGCCCGCCAGGAAACGCTTGCGCTTGTTCGTGACCACGCGGCGATAGAGCCACTCCAGCGGCTGCAACAGCTTCAGGGCCGGATGTCCCTGGTACCACGCGGCGAGCAAGCGATCGGACATGGCCATCAGGGCGCGGGCGGCGCCGCCTCGACAGTGGTCATGCGCAGGTGGCTGAAACCGAGCTTGCCGGCAGCATCCATGGCGATGATGACCGACTGATGCTGGGTCTTGCCGTCGGCGCTGATGGACAGCGGCAGGCTGGTGTCGCCGTTGGATTCTTTCTGCAGGGCGTCCATCAGGGTCGCCAGGTCGTTCTTGGGCAAGACCTGGTTATTCACCGAAAACGCGCCTTCAGCATTGATCGCCACGTCCAGGTGCTTGACCTGCTGATCTTCGGCAGGCGTTCCGCTGACGGCTTCCGGCAGGTCGACGCGCAGCTGGGTTTCACGGGTGAAGGTGGTGGTCACGACAAAAAACAGCAGCAGGATAAACACCACGTCGATCAGCGAAGCGAGGTTTATATCGACCGTTTCCCGAGGCTTGCGGCGGAATTTCACGCTCTACCCTCGGCCAGGTCAACATCACGGTCGCCCTGTACGACCTCAACCAGCTTGATCGCTTCCTGTTCCATGCCCACCACCAGTTCGTCGATCCGGCGTTGCAGGAAACGGTGGAAGAACACCGCCGGGATACCGACCATCAGGCCTGCGGCCGTTGTGATCAGGGCTTTGGAAATACCACCGGCGAGTACCGCCGCGTTGGTGCCCATGCCGGTGCCCATGAACGCACTGAAGATATCGATCATGCCCAGCACGGTGCCGAGCAAGCCCAGCAACGGCGCCATGGCGGCAATCGTGCCCAGGGCGTTGATGTAGCGTTCGAGTTCGTGAATGACTCGCGCCGCAGCTTCCTCGATGCACTCTTTCATGATTTCGCGACCATGCCGGGAGTTGGCCAGGCCAGCCGCGAGGATTTCGCCCAGAGGGGAATTGGCGCGCAATTCCTTGAGCTTTTCCTTATTGAGCTGTTTGTCCTTGATCCAGACCCAGACCTGGCCGAGCAAATGCTCCGGAGTCACACGACTGGCACGCAGGGTCCACAGGCGCTCGACAACGATCGCCATGGCCACGATGGAACTCAGAATGATCGGCAGCATCATCCAGCCGCCGGATTTGACCAATTCCCACACAGTGACAGTCCCCTCGAAAAAGTGCGCCACTCTACCATAGGGGCTTCTCGCACCGAAGACCACGATGGCGCAACCGGTCGGGGCCCGCTGCCCGCCAGTCATTCTGCCAGCGGTGCCGGATCACGCCAGAAGCGCCGGTGTTGACGCATCGTCGCCGGTGCCGAGAAGGTCCCCAGTTGCAGATGAACGGCGCCCTGCTGGGCACTGTCGTAGATCCCCATTGCCAATTTTCGATAGCGTGCTATCACCGTTGGGTGCGGATGGCCGAACGAATTGCCGTTGCCGCGGGAGATCAGCACCGCCTTGGGCTGGAGCACGCTGAGCAGGGGCATCGAGGATGAAGTGCGACTGCCATGGTGCGGAGCCTGCAACCAGTCAGTGGCGACGGCCAGCGGGCTGCCGAGCAATGCCTGCTCGGCGGCCCGTTCGATATCACCGGTCAGCAGCAACCGCTCGCCGGAGGCCTCGATTTGCAACACGCAGGATCGGGAGTTGCTGTCCTGCGCCGACGCCCACTGCCAGAGCCGGAAGCCCACCCCGTCCCAATTCCAGTGCCCGCCGCTCTCGCAGGCATCTGCGAGCAGGCCATCTGCCGGGGGAAAGGGCTCGCCGCCCATTATCCTGCGGACCGGTACTCCGTCGACCACTGCCTTGGCGCCTCCGGCATGATCGGCGTGAGCATGGCTGATCAGCATCAGGTCAAGCTGTTCCAAGCCCAGCTTGCGCAACGTCGGCAGCACCACTCGCGCGCCCATGTCCATGCCCGCGGAACGCGGCCCGGCGTCATACAACAGGTTGTGATGACGAGTGCGCACCAGGATCGCCAGGCCCTGGCCGACGTCCAGAAGCCAGACCTCGGCAATGCCTTCGGCGATTGTGGGACGCGGTGGCAAGACCAGTAACAGCAGCATCGGCCAGCCCAGCCATCGCAGCGGCACGCCCGCCGGCATCAGCAGCAGCAAGGCGCCGGCGGCGGCCAACGCCCAGGTCCAAAACGCAATCGCCATAGGGTCCCAGGCGGGCACCTGCCCCGCCGCTTGCGCCAGGCCCTTGAACAGCCAGTCGAGCAGCCCCCCGGCGAGCCACAGCAACCCCTCGCCCACATAAGGCATTGGCAGCAGCAAGGTACCAAGCAATGCAGGCGGCAGGACCAACAGACTGATCCAGGGCACCGCGAGTAAATTGACCAGCGGCCCACTGACGCTGATCGGCAGGCCGAGGATGAGTAAAAGCGGACTCAAACCAATGGCGATCATCCACTGGGCGCGAGTCCAGGTTTGCCACCAGGGCAATGAGCCGAGCCGACCGCCGAAGGTGAAGATCAACACTGCCACCGCCGCAAAGGACAGCCAGAAACCGGGTTGCAGGCTCGTCAGCGGGTCCATCAACAGGACCCCGTTCAGCGCCAGCAGCAGCGGCCACCAGGCGCCGAGATGGCGCAAACGCAGGCGCCACAGCAGCACCAGGCCGATCATCACGCAGGCCCGGCGCACCGGTACGTCGAAGCCGGCAAGCAAGCCATAACCAAGAGCCGCCGAAAATGCCAATCCGCACGCCCAAGGCAGCCAGGACAAACGGCGCGGCCATATGCCATAACGGGCAAGCCCCGCGATCAGCAAGTACATCACGCCTGCCAGCAAACCGATGTGCTGCCCGGAAATCACCAGTAAATGCACGGTGCCGGTGTCTTGCAGCACCTGCCAGTCCTCGCGACTCAGGCCGCTGCCGTCACCCAGCACCAAGGCCGCCAGCGCGCCGCTGCGGCCCTGCGCATCTACACTCAGCAAGCGCTGGCGCAGGCTATCGCGCCAGGCTCCCCGGGCATCTGCGAGTTTTTCGCCAGCCTTCACCGTGCCGGTCGCGCCGATGCGTTGCGCCAGCAGCCAGGCGTCATAGTCGAAAGCATGGGGATTGAGCAGCCCGATGGGTCGTTTCAGCTTGACCGCCAGGCGCCAGCGTTCCCCGCTATTCACCGCAGGGCCGTCGTACCAGGCCAGGCGCATCCGCTGCGGGAGCTTTGTACGCCGGGAATGGCTGTCCGACAGCTCAAAGCGCACGACACCTTCGCCGTTCTGCGGCAGTCCCGTGACCGTCCCCTCCACCCAACGGGTTTCACCCTCGAGCTGAATCGGCAAGCGATCGCTTAGCGCCCATTGCGCCTGGGTACAGGCCCAAGTGAAGCCAAACAGGAAAAACGCCAGCGGATAGGCGCGAAAAGGCAGCACCATCAGGCCCACTATCGGCATCAGTATCAACAACCAGACCGGCGGTAATGCCGGTAAGAAACGCAGGGTCAGCAAACCCAGCGCCAGCGCTATCATCCCTGTGCGCATACGCCCGTCCTTGGAGTCCACCCACTAGGCATAGTCGGGGGATCGCACGGCCGTCGTTATTAATTGTCACAAAGTCTGAATGGGCGGTTCACAGAATCGAGACATACTTGCCGCCTTAACCGACCGAGAAGCCTTATGCCCCGGCGCTTATTCAAACGCTACATGCCAGATCCGACGAGCATCAGGGAACATAAGTCCTTACGCTTCCTTGGCACCCTGCTGCATGACCCGAACCTGTGGCACCTCAACCGCCACTCCGTTGCCCGGGCGATGGCCGTGGGGTTGTTTGCCGCCTTCCTGCCCATTCCCTTGCAGATGCTGGTGGCCGCGGCGTTGGCCATCATGGTGCGCGGCAATATCCCCATCGCCGTCAGCCTGGTCTGGCTGACCAATCCAATCACCATGCCGGTCGTGTTCTTTTGTACCTACCAGACGGGCGCCTGGTTGATGGACATTCCTGCCCGGCACTTGCCGGACGAACTGACCTGGGAATGGATCAGCGGCGAGCTGTCCACGATGTGGCAGCCATTCCTGCTGGGTTCGGTGGTCACGGGACTGGTGCTGGGAGCCTTGGCTTATTGCCTGACGATGATGTACTGGCGCTGGTGGGTTGCGCGGCAGTGGCGGCGGCGCAAGAAAAACCGGATGTCGTGATGCAAAACGGCCTCCGCATGGGAGGCCGTTTGTCTATCCAGGATTACTTTAAGTACGCATCCCGCGGCCACTTACCAGCAACCGCGCGCAACCGATATACAACACCACGGTCGCCACCAGCATGAAGGTGATCGCTACGCTGATGCGGATGTCCGAGACTCCGAGGATGCCGTAACGAAACGCATTGACCATGTGCAGCACCGGGTTCGCCAGGGACACGGTCTGCCAGAACGGCGGCAGCAGGGAAATCGAGTAGAACACCCCGCCCAGGTACGTCAATGGCGTCAGCACAAAGGTCGGGATGATCGAAATGTCATCAAAGTTGCGCGCAAACACGGCGTTGATAAAGCCCAGCAACGAGAAGATCGTTGCCGTCAGCACCACCACCAGGATGGTCACGCCCAGGTGGTGCACCTGCAAATGGGTAAAGAACAGCGACAACAGGGTCACGATCACCCCCACCATCAACCCACGCAGCACGCCCCCGAGGGTGTAGCCGATCAGAATCGTGTGCGGCGACACCGGCGACACCATCAATTCCTCGATGGAGCGCTGGAACTTGCTGCCAAAGAAACTCGACACCACGTTGCCGTAGGAGTTGGTGATCACCGACATCATGATCAGGCCCGGCACGATGTACTCCATATAGGTGAAGCCACCCATGTCGCCAATCTGCCGACCGATCAGGTTCCCGAAGATCACGAAGTACAGCACCATGGTGATCGCTGGCGGCAGCAAGGTCTGCGGCCAGATTCGGGTGAAGCGCCTGACCTCGCGGTAGACGATGGTGTTCAGGGCAACGAGGTTGGGTTGCAGCTCGGAACTCATACCGCCACCTTCGACAGATTTTTCTCCACCAGGGACACGAACAACTCCTCAAGGCGATTGGTTTTGTTGCGCAGGCTCAACACTTCGATGTTCTGCTGCGCAAGCTGGGTGAACAGCGCGGTGATGCCCATGGCCTTGTCGACCTGGACCTCAAGGGTATGACCGTCGACCAGCCTGGCCGGGTAACCAAGCAACTGCGGCGCAACGCTCAAGGTGTTCTTGAGATCGAGCAGGAAGGTCTCCACATGCAACTGCCCCAGCAATTGCTTCATGCTGGTGTTCTCGACGATGGTGCCGTGGTCAATGATGCCGATGTTGCGGCACAGCTGTTCAGCCTCTTCCAGATAATGGGTGGTGAGGATGATGGTGATGCCTTTCTGGTTCAGCTCGGTGAGGAAGGTCCACATCGAGCGCCGCAACTCGATGTCCACCCCCGCCGTCGGCTCGTCGAGGATCAGCAAGCGCGGTTCGTGAACCAGCGCGCGGGCAATCATCAACCGGCGCTTCATCCCGCCAGACAGGGACCGCGATGGCGTATCGCGCTTGTCCCACAACCCCAGCTGGGTCAGGTACTGCTCGGCGCGCTCCTTGGCGATTTTCGGCGGGATGCCGTAGTAACCGGCCTGGGTCACGACAATGTCGAAAGTCTTTTCGAACTGGTTGAAGTTGAATTCCTGGGGCACGACGCCGATGGAGCGCTTGAGCGCCGCCGGGTTCTTGTCCAAATCGTGGCCGAAGATGTTCACCGTGCCGCTGGTCTTGTTCACCAGGGTCGAGAGAATGCCGATGGTCGTGGACTTGCCCGCACCGTTAGGGCCGAGCAAGGCGAAAAAATCACCTTCGGCGACATCCAGATCGATACCACTCAGGGCCTGGAAACCGTTGCCGTAGGTTTTGGTTAGCTGCCGGATGGACAGAGCGGAACTCATATCGGATTACGCACCAAGAAGGGAAAGGAAGGAATAGATAAGGGCGGGCGGTGACGAACACAACCGCAGCGCATGAGCGCAATGGTGCTTGTCCCCGCCACACAAGTACAGTCAAGCGTGTCGATAGTGAGTATTAAGTCAACGCGGTCATGACGGCTTTCTGATACGCCGGACGCTGCTTGAGCCGCGCGTACCAGGCCTCAAGATGGGGCTGGGGTGCGCGCTCGATGGGCATTTCAAACCAGGCATAAATAAAACTGCCCAGGGGGATGTCACCCATGCCGATCTCTTCACCCGACAGGTAGGGTTGGGCCGTCAACGCCTGATCGACCACCGCCAGCAGCGCGTCGCACTCCTTGATCGCAGCGTGGATGGCCGGCCAGTCCTGTTGATCGGCCGAGGTGCGCAGCACACCCCAGAACACGGTGCGGAACGGGCCGGCAAAGCTCGAAGTGGTCCAGTCCATCCACTTGTCGGCGCTGGCGCGGGCTTGCGGATCCGCCGGGTACCAGGCGCTGTTGCTGGCGTGGCGGGCCAGGAGATAACGCACGATGGCATTGGATTCCCACAGTACGAAGCCGTCGTCTTCGATCACCGGCACACGACCATTGGGGTTCATCGCCCGGTAATGCGCGGTGTCCACGACGCCAAAGGCACCGCCGGCATCTATTGCCTCGTAAACCAGGCCCAGCTCCTCGGCGGCCCACAACGGTTTCCTGACATTCGACGAGTTCTTGCGACCCCAGATCTTCAGCATGAGCGCCTCTTTATGGATGAATGCGCAGGCAGCATACGCCGGATCAGGCGCGACTCAAATCGCTCTGCATGTCCCCCAGCAGCGCCGGCAACTGCCCGGCAAACAGGTGCGGGTAACATTTTTCCAGGTGCTCGAAAAAGAACGCTTCAGGCACATCAGTGAACTGGCCATGGTCGACCAGGTACTCCATCAACGGCTCGCCATCGCGGTTTAAAGGGTGGAACACGCTGTCGTTGATCCCGTCGAACTCCAATGGCGCGACGTTGAACAATTCACACAAGCCTTGATTGAATGCCGGCGTGGCCTTGACCCAGCGTCCGTTCAGGAACAGTTCGGTATAACCGTGCATGGCGAACACGTCGCTCCTGAGCAGTTCGAGCAGCCGCGGGGTCGACAGGTGATTGCGCACATCAGCCAGACCGATACGTGCCGGGATTGCGCAATGCCGCGCTGCGCCAGCCAGCAATGTGGCCTTGGGCACGCAATAGCTTTCCCCTGCCGCCAGGGCGTAACTGCCGCACAGGGTCTGCGGGTCGCGGCTGAAGGTATAGGGGTTGTAGCGCACAGCTTCGCGCACGGCGTAATAGAGATTGATCGCCTGCTCGAGCGGATCGCGACTGGCGCCACGGTGTTTTTCAGCGAACTCCACTACTGACGGGTGGTCACTATCGATGAAGCGGCCGGGGCTCAAATACTCGTGCATGAGATCAATCTCCTGGGGAAGACCCGAGTCTAGCGACAGGATAAGCACAGAGATAACGGCATTTCGGCCAAACATGGGCGCATTGTCGCGCGAGCAGCGAACGATTTGCGCAGGCTGTTGCCAACCGTGCCTGCAAAACTTTTACAAGGTTTCTCACAATTCAACACCTTGCCCTGATCACCCTGCTACGGATGCCGTCTAAGCTCTGAGGGTTGGTTTTGCCCTGGTTCACGGAGGATTAAATATGCTGTTGTTGTGGATACTGGTTCTGATCGTCGGCATTGCCTATCTGGCGCATCGCCGCACCGCCCCACTACCCGCCTTGTGCATCGTTGCCGTTTATGTGGTGGCAATGGGCGCCTTCAGTCACGCGCCAGGCTGGTTGTTGTTGCTGCTATGGGTGTTGATCGCCGCCGTGGCGGCGCCCTTGTTGCTGCCGGACCTGCGCCGCAAATTTTTCAGCGCGCCACTGTTCAGCTGGTTCCAGAAAACCCTGCCGCCGATGTCGCAGACCGAGCGCGATGCGATCGACGCAGGCACGGTGTGGTGGGACGGTGAATTGTTCAGTGGCCGTCCGGACTGGGATAAATTGCTGGCCTACCCGAAAGTGCAGTTGAGCGAAGAGGAACAGGCTTTTATCGATGGCCCGACCGAAGAGCTCTGCGCCATGGTCAGTGACTGGCAGATCGGCCAGGACATGGACCTGCCACCGCAAGCCTGGACCCACATCAAGGACAACGGCTTCTTCGCCCTGATCATCCCCAAGGAATTCGGCGGCAAGGGCTTTTCCGCCTATGCCCACTCCCAGGTGGCGATGAAACTGGCGACTCGCAGCGGCGACCTCGCCTCCACCGTGATGGTCCCCAATTCCCTAGGCCCTGCCGAGCTGCTGCTGCACTACGGCACCGACGAACAACGCAACCACTACTTGCCACGACTGGCGCGCGGTGACGATATTCCGTGCTTCGCCCTGACCGGCCCGCTTGCCGGCTCCGATGCCGGCGCGATGCCCGACACCGGGATCATCTGCAAGGGTGAATGGGAAGGGCAGGAAACCCTTGGCCTGCGCCTGAACTGGGAAAAACGCTACATCACCCTGGGCCCCGTCGCGACCCTCCTCGGCCTGGCGTTCAAGGCCTATGACCCGGACCATCTGCTGGGTGACAAGGAAGACCTGGGCATCAGCCTGGCGCTGATTCCAACTGACACCCCTGGCGTCGAGATCGGACGTCGCCACCTGCCACTGGGCGCGGCGTTCATGAACGGCCCCAATTCCGGCAAGGACGTGTTCATCCCCCTGGACTACCTGATAGGCGGCCAGGAGATGCTCGGCAAGGGCTGGATGATGTTGATGAACTGCCTGTCCGTCGGCCGTTCGATTTCCCTGCCGGCAGTTGGCACCGGCGCCGCCAAGTTCACCAGCCTGGTGACCGGCCAGTACGCCCAGGTCCGCGAGCAGTTCAACGTGCCACTTTCGGCGTTCGAGGGTATCCAGGAGGCCATGGCGCGTATTGGCGGCAATGCATGGATGATGGATGCAGCGCGGATGCTTACCGCCAACGCCGTAGACCTGGGCGAGAAGCCTTCGGTGCTGTCGGCGATCCTCAAGTACCACCTGACCGAACGTGGACGCGAATGCATCAGCCACGCCATGGATGTACACGGCGGCAAGGCCATCATCATGGGCCCGAACAATTACCTGGGACGCAGCTGGAACGGCGCGCCGATCTTCATCACCGTGGAAGGCGCCAACATCCTTTCGCGCAACCTGATGATCTTCGGCCAAGGCGCGATTCGCTGCCATCCGTTCGTACTCAAGGAAATGGCCCTGGCGGGGCGCGAGGACAAGGATCAGGCCCTGGTCGAGTTCGATGCGTTGCTGCTCAAGCACATCGGATTTGCCGTTGGCAACGCCGCCAGCACCCTGGTGCTGAACCTCGGCTTTGGTCACTTTGAACGGGCGCCAGGCAATGCCCTGAGTCAAGGGTACTTCCGCGCGCTCAACCGCCAGGCCGCCGCGTTCGCCATGCTCGCCGACCTCAGCATGATGCTGCTGGGTGGCGAACTTAAACGTCGCGAACGCCTGTCGGCACGTCTGGGTGATGTACTCAGCAACATGTACCTGGCCTCTGCGGCACTCAAGCGTTACCACGATCTCGATTCGCCTGAACATATGGCGCCGCTGTTTAACTGGGCGATGGAAGAAAGCCTCGGTCAGTCGGAAAAGGCCCTCGACGAACTGCTGACCAACTTCCCGAACAAAGTACTGGGCTGCCTGCTGCGGGTGATCGTGTTTCCATTCGGTCGCCGTCACAAAGGTCCGTCGGACAAGCTCGGTGCCGAGGTCGCTGCTGTCATCGGTCGCGCCAAAGGTGATCCGACCCTGGAAGAGTTGCTCGGTGGTTGCTACCGCCCGCAGGCGGCAGATGACGCCGTCGGCGCGTTGCAGCATGCGTGCAACCTGTTGAACGCCGCGCAGCCTTTGCAGAAGAAGCTGCATGTGGCGCTCAAGAGTGGCCAGGTCAAGCCGGCTGCCGGGGAACACGCGATTGATGCGGCACTGGAAGCGGGCGTATTGCAGCCAGTGGAAGCGCTGACTTTGCGTGATGCCGAGGCGGCACGACGCAAGGTGATCGATGTCGACGACTTCGACAAGGAAGAGCTGGCACTGGCCGACGGAAAGGTCCGCTGATTCCGTTCTACCTGTAAAAACGGGCGCAGGAGCTTTATACTCCCGCGCCCGTTTTGCTCTTGAGGACTTATCTCGTGTCCAACATCGTTGCCGATCATCTCGTCCTGCTGGACCACTTGCGCAGCATCCTGGTCGCCGTGGGCGAGGCCGAGCAGGTTCCCGAAGAAAGCCATGCCTTGTTCCTGGAGCGTTTCGACGAACTGCGGGCATTGTTGCCAGTCGACCCGATCGAAAGCCAATACCTGGGCCAGGACATCCTCTGCCAGGTGATCGCCCGCTACCCGCAAATCGCCCACCTGGTCCCGCGCGACCTGCTGTGGTATTTCGCCGGTGATTGCCTGCACTACATGCCTGACGACGAAATCGATTTGTACCAGGCGCTGGAAGAACGTCGCTTCGAAGCCGAACAGAACGATGAGCCGTTCGACTGGAATCAGGAGAAGCAACTGCTGTCGATGTCCATCGACGACAGCAAGCACTGATCCACGATCAGCACTACCAGAGGCCCGCATGGTGAACATGCGGGCCTTTTTCGTGGCAGCCGATGACCCCATCGCGGGCAAGCGTTGCTCCCACAGGTAAAACCGGACCATTGTGAGCTGACCTTAAGCTCGTGGGAGCAAGGCTTGCCCGCGATGGGGCCTCTCAGGGCAAACCTTCACTTTCAGGTGTCTCATAGGCCGCCATCTCTGCCCCCCGACCAGGCTTGCCCAAGGTCGGCTCTTTCTCCAGGCACTCCACCAGATAATCGATAAACACGCGCAACTTCGGCGGCATGTACCGGGTTGGTGAATGCAGCAGCCAGGCACCACCATGGTAAGACGCCAGAAAGGTCCAGTCCGGCAACACCTGCACGATTACCCCCTGCTCCAACGCGTGACGTGCCGTGAAATAAGGCAGGCTGCCAATTCCGATATGCTGCAACACCGCCCCCAGGCGAACGCCGGTGTGATTGGCGGCATAACGCCCGCGCACACCGACCGTGATCGCCTTGGTGCCCTTTTTGAATTTCCAGCGCGCATCGCTTGGAGTTTCTCCCAGGTAGATGCAACTGTGGTTGAGCAAATCATGGGGGTGCGTCGGTATGCCGTGTTCGGCCAGGTACTGTGGAGTGGCGCACAGCATATGATCGATCGTCAGCAGCTGGCGCCCCACCAGCCCGGCAGGTGGCCGATCAGTGATTCGAATGGCCAGGTCGACATGGTCATCGATCAGATCCACCTGCCGATCCTCCAGCAGCAACTCAACGTCCACCTTGGGAAAACGCCGCAAGAATTCCGGCATGTGCGGGTGAATCACAAACCGCCCAACCGCCTTGGGCACGCTCACCCGTATCAGCCCTTCTGCCTCATCCGTGAACTGGCCACTGATCTCCATGACCGACTTGGCGGCGCTGACCATTTCCTGGCAACGCTTGAACACCTCCTCGCCACCATCACTGAGCCGCAACTTGCGCGTGGTGCGTTGCAGCAAGCGAGTGGCCAACGCTTTTTCCAGGCGCGAAATGCTACGACTGACCGCCGAAGGCGAGGAGCCGAGTTGACGAGCCGCTTCAGAGAAGCTGCCAGTCTCGACAACCTTGACGAAAATCGCCATTTCACCCAGCAGCGGCAACGGAAGATTTATGCTCACAGCGCAACAGTCCTTTGATGTTTGACCGGATTATCACGCTTTTCCCCGCTACCTATAATAAAAAACAGTATTTATCCGGATTCGGCACATGACGCTTCGCCTCTTTTTCCACAGTGATGACCTCAATGCCAACGTGGAAGTACTGGACTGCATGCCGCACGAGAACGAGTTCGCCGTCGTGCTGCGGGCCACACTCTTTCACCCCCAGGGCGGTGGGCAGCCTTTTGATACCGGCTCGATAGGCGAGAGCCAAGTGCTTCGTGTGGTCCAGGGTCCCGACCGCATCATCCATTTTGTCGACCGCCCGATAACCCCGGGCATGACCCGGATTCGGATCGACGAGCAACGTCGCCAGTTCAATACCCGCATGCATTCTGCCGGTCATTTGATCGGCCACCTCGTCCAGGCCATGGGCTGGATGCCAGTCAAGGCGCATCACTGGCCAGGTGAAGGCCGGGTGCAATTCAAACCTGCCGAGTCCGCACAAGAGGTCGACGTAAAGACTGTCCAGATCGGCCTCGATCAGTGGATAGCCGACGACCTGCCACGCCTGTCGTCGCTACGCGAAGGCGCGAGGGAAATCAGCTTTGGCGAACTCCCTGCCTATGGCTGCGGCGGCACTCATGTACGCAGCCTGAGGGAGTTGGGCACGGTCGCCATCGCCTCCGTCTCATCGAAGAAAGGCGTGCTATCGGTTCACTACAGCGTGGACTGAGGCTGGGGCAGCCATTCACTTCGGGCGGTATTGCCGGACACCCGATCTTTTCGATCTAAAAAGCCACACACGCAAAAGGCCCGCGCAGTCTGACTGGCGGGCCTCTTCACTTCTCGGGAACAAATTCTGCACAAACAAAAACGCCGCTCAATGAGCGGCGTTTTCGTTAAATATGGAGCGGGAAACGAGACTCGAACTCGCGACCCCGACCTTGGCAAGGTCGTGCTCTACCAACTGAGCTATTCCCGCAAATGGCGTCCCCTAGGGGACTCGAACCCCTGTTACCGCCGTGAAAGGGCGGTGTCCTAGGCCACTAGACGAAGGGGACACGCTGCCCGGAACACATGGTGTGTGTTTCGGTGCCCAGAGCCGCATCCGAAGACTTGGTTCTGGTTTCACTCAGTGCTGCCCGAAAGCAACACTGTTTAAAAATGGAGCGGGAAACGAGACTCGAACTCGCGACCCCGACCTTGGCAAGGTCGTGCTCTACCAACTGAGCTATTCCCGCATTGGCGTCCCCTAGGGGACTCGAACCCCTGTTACCGCCGTGAAAGGGCGGTGTCCTAGGCCACTAGACGAAGGGGACACACGTACAACATTCACTGCCTACCGCGTTTCGCTGTGTGCTTTACGCTGTAAGTGGCGCGCATTCTATGGATGGATTGAGAGGTCGTCAACCCCCAGATATAAATTTATTTAAATCAATGACTTCGACCTGGATTCAGGCGCGTTTCGGGCTTTTCCGCCGCCCGGTGTCTGACGCCTATATTCTGACGCCTGCCAAGACGTTATAGTCGATCTGCGCCACAGATGATGGCCATATGCACCCAATACAGAGATTACTTATATAAGGCGCATGACGGCCGATACAGGCTGGACACTGTCCGATTCAACCCGCCGTGCGGCGCTATGCGCTCCAATGCCAAGCCACTACACTCGCTCGCGAATCCCATAAAGAGGTCTTACCGGTGACTCCACTCATGATCACCCTGCTCGTCGTAGCCGGGATCGCGCTATTGATCGTCATTGGCTACATGAACAATGTGGTGGAAAACAACAAGCTGGAGAAAGCCCGCACCAAGGTTGAGCTCAACGACCGCCTGCGTCGTTGCGGTGAGATCACCGAGACGTTCCCTGGGCAGTTGATGACACCGGCGCTCAAGCTGCTGTTGACGCGCCTGGAGCTGAATGTCTGCCAGCGCCTGCTCAACCTGGAAAAATCCAATGCCGGGCTCAAGGCCCGGATTGCCGAGCTGACGGCGCTGGTCGCGCAAGGGGAATCGATTCCGGTCAATAACCCGCCGGCGCCGATCCAGACTGAGGCCAAAGCCAAGGACGTACGTTTCCTGCTTGAGGCCCTGCACGGTCAAATTACCCGCGCAGCCCAGGACGGTTTCCTGCCCACCAACGAAGCCAAGCGCTGGATCCGTGAGGTTCGCCATATCCTGGTGCTGCTGCACATCGAGTTTTTCAACAATCTGGGCCAGCACTCGCTGCAGCAAAATCAACCTGGCCAGGCGCGACTGGCTTTCGAGCGCGGCGTTCAATACCTGCGCAAACAGCAGGAACCGCAGGTTTACGCCGAACAGCTGCAGTATCTGGAGAAACTCCTGGCTCGTGCCAACGCCCAGGTGATGGACAAGACTGCGCCTGCCGAAGACGAAGTGAACCAGTTGACCGAAGGCCTCAAGGACGTCGAAGCCGATGCGGACTGGAAGAAAAAAGTCATCTACGACTGATCGACCTGTGCAGGAGCGAGCTTGCTCGCGAAAAACGTCTGAGCGCTGCGGGGTGTCTGAATCCCCGAGTCATCGTTGACGACCATCGCGAGCTCGCGCCTGCAGAGTCAGAGCCTGAAATGCCCCACCATCCCCTTCAGCTCTATCCCCAACTGCGCCAGCTCGATACTGGAAGCGGCATTGCCCTGCATCGCCAGCGAAGACTGGTCGGCGCTGGCACGGATGCTCGTTACGCTTCTATTGATCTCCTCGGCCACCGAGCTCTGTTCCTCGGCGGCTGCAGCAATTTGCTGATTCATCTGCTGAATCAATGACACGGCAGCCGCGATGCTGCCCAAGGCACTTTCGGTCTGCAGTGCATCGCTCACCGCCAGCTTGACCAGCTCCCCGCTGTTCTGGATCTGTTGCACCGATGAGTGCGCCGCAGAACGCAAGGCGCTCACCAGGCGTTCTATTTCCTCGGTCGATTGCTGGGTGCGCTTGGCCAGGGCTCGAACTTCATCTGCAACCACTGCGAAGCCCCTGCCCTGCTCTCCGGCGCGCGCGGCTTCAATCGCCGCGTTCAGCGCCAGCAGGTTGGTCTGCTCGGCCACGCTCTTGATGACGCCGAGCACCGTGCCGATGTTCTGGATCTCGGCGCTCAGGCTTTCAATGCTTGAACTGGCCGAGGTCGCTGAATCCGCCAGCAGCTCGATCCGGGCCATGCTCTGGCGCACCACTTGCTGTCCGCTTTCGACCTTGCTGTCCGCCGTCTGCGCCGCTTGAGCGGCCTCCTCTGCATTACGCGCGACGTCATGCACGGTGGCGGTCATCTGGTTCATCGCGGTGGCTACCTGCTCGGTTTCCTCCTTCTGGCTACTGACCTCAAGATTGGTCTGCTCGGTGCCTGCCGATAACGACTGCGCCGAACTGGCCAACTGTTCGATGCCGGCCTGCAAGCCACTGACGATGGTGCTTAGCCCGGTCCCCATCTGCTGCATGGCGTGCATCAGTTGACCGATTTCGTCGCGCCGGGTCACCTCCACCGTCGCACTCAGATCCCCCGATGCAATTCGCTGGGCGACCTGGATCACACTGCGCAGAGGCGCCACGATCAGGCGGGTGATCACCCACGCGGCAATCAGGCCGGCCAGGAGTGCCAGCACAGAGGAACCGATGATAAGCAATGCGTTCTTCTTCAACTCTGCCTGCATGGACTGATCTTCGGCGACATAGGCCTGGTCCACTCGATCCACCACTTGGGCGGCACGCTGGTGCAACTGCGCATAGACGGTTTTTTCCTGAGCCAGCAGCCCGGTGTACTCCGCGAGTTTTTCGCTGAAACCGGCAATGTGGCCAGTCACTTCGTTGAGCACCGTCTTGTAGCCGTCATCCAAGACCGTGGACTTGAGCTGCTCAGCCTGAGCCAGCGCCTGGTCAGCCTGCTCGATCTTGCCCTGGCCGGCGCCGTCATCACCCTTGCGACTCAAGTCCAGGCGTACACGTGCCTCGTTCATCGCCTGCAGCATCAACCGCGAGACCTGACTGACCTGACCGGCCTGTTCGATGAATTGCGCGCCATCCTTGCCCTGGGACTCTTTCAGGGTGTAAGCCCCATCATCGGCGAGCCCGGCCTGCAAAACATCGAGGTTGTTGGCAACGCTTGAGACTGACCAATTGGCCATTTCCAAGGCCAGGTCCTTGGTCTGGCTGAGCGAGACGAACTCGTCGAAGGCTTTTCTATAAGCCGCCAGCGATTGCTCCACGTCATTCATGACCGGCACATTCGCTGCAGAGGCCTGCTTGAGCCCGGTCGCCAGGGCAATCAGCTCGTCGACCCCGGCGTGCAAGGCCTCGACGGTTTTAGCGTCGCCCCGCAAGGCGTACTCCTGCTCGAGCAAGCGCACCTTGAGCAGGCCGCTATTAAGCGAGGACATCTGTTTGAGATCATTGAAGCGCTGGCTGATGGCCTGCAACGACCATACGCCGATTGCCGCGATAAGCGCCGTCAATAACAGTACCAAGGCAAACCCCACACCCATTTTTTTTGCCATACCGAGGTTGGCAAAACGTCCTTGCACGGCCGATTTCATTGCACTGGGTCCCTTGATCGAGTCTATTCAAGCAGATTCGCAACGGGCCCCAGGCAACACAAGACTCTGACGTCGGAATAATGGCAAAAAGCTACGCACCCGTCGTTTTCAGAACGCTGGAGGTCGATCCGGCGAAGTCGCCATGAAGAAGCGGCGAGCCTGCGGATCACACGCATAGAAAGTGGCTGGATCTTACTTGGGTGACACAGTAAAAGATCGCAGCCTCGTTGCACTCGACAGCGCCTACACATCGTCCTAAGCAGCGTCTGCGCAGGCTTGTGCAAAGCGGGCGGGTTTAGAAGGCCGTTACGCCGCCGTCCACTGCCAAGGAGTGCCCGGTGGTGAAAGCGGCGCCATCGCTGCACAGGTACAACACCGCACTGGCGATCTCCTCCACTTTGCCGATGCGACCGACCGGGTGCATCGCGTTGGCGAACTCGCCCTTCTTCGGATCCGCCTCATAAGCTCGGCGGAACATGTCGGTGTCGATCACCGCAGGGCACACGGCATTGACCCGGATTTTCTTTTTCGCATACTCGATCGCAGCTGACTTGGTCAGGCCGATCACTGCGTGCTTGGACGCCGCATAGATGCTCATCTTCGGCGCAGCGCCCAGGCCCGCCACCGAAGCCGTGTTGACGATGGCGCCACCGCCCTGGGCCAGCAGCAGAGGCAGCTGATACTTCATGCACAGCCATACGCCTTTGACGTTGACCCCCATGATGGCGTCGAACTCGTCAAGCGTGCCGTCCGCCAGCTTGCCCTTCTCGATTTCAATGCCGGCGTTGTTGAAGGCATAGTCCAGGCGCCCGTAGGCATTCACCACCTCGTCCATCAGGTGTTTCACTTCGCTTTCCTGAGTGACGTCGCAGCGCACGAAGGTCGCTTCGCCGCCCAGTGTACGAATCAGCGCCACGGTACCTTCGCCGCTTGCCGTGTCCAGGTCGGCGACCACCACTTTCAAGCCTTCAGCGGCGAATGCCTGGGCAGTCGCGCGGCCGATACCATTACCGGCGCCCGTCACTACTGCTACCTGACCAGAAAACGTCATGCTCATTGTCATGTCCTCGAAGAAAGCCGGGAAAGTGCGTGCACCCAGTCTAGACACAGGTGCCTGCAGCACGTCAGCACTATCAAGAGGCCGGTTGGCTGCTCATGAGTAGCAGTGATGAAACTGCCTGGGGGACTATCACTGCTCTGGATCGAACTGCATTCGCCGTATCAGCGAGACTTGCGGCCTGGGTCATGAAGGGCTATCAACAAGGCTTCATCCCTCTTGAGCGCCTGTCATGACTACCCAGACCAATCGCCAGTTCCTGCTCGCCAAACGTCCGGTGGGCCCGGCGACCCGCGAAACCTTCACCTATCAGGAAGTACCGGTTGGTGAACCGGGCGCAGGACAGATCCTGGTCAAAACCGAATACCTGTCCCTGGACCCTGCCATGCGTGGCTGGATGAACGAGGGCAAGTCCTACATTCCTCCAGTCGGTATCGGCGAAGTCATGCGTGCATTGGGCGTGGGCAAAGTCGTTGCGTCGAACAATCCCGGTTTTGCCGTCGGCGACTACGTCAACGGTGCCCTCGGCGTGCAGGATTATTTCCTCGGCGAGCCAAGGGGTTTTTATAAGGTCGATCCGAAACTGGCCCCGCTGCCACGCTACTTGTCAGCGCTGGGCATGACGGGCATGACCGCTTACTTCGCCTTGCTCGACGTCGGCGCGCCAAAAGAAGGCGACACCGTGGTGCTGTCGGGCGCCGCTGGCGCTGTGGGCAGCATTGCCGGGCAGATCGCCAAGCTCAAGGGGTGTCGTGTGATCGGCATCGCAGGTGGCGCGGACAAGTGCAAGTTCCTGATCGAGGAACTGGGTTTCGACGGCGCTATCGACTACAAGAACGAAGATGTGCACGCCGGCCTGAAGCGTGAATGCCCCAAAGGGGTCGACGTCTATTTCGATAATGTCGGCGGCGATATTCTCGATGCAGTGCTGAGCCGCTTGGCGATGAAAGCGCGAGTGGTTATCTGCGGCGCCATTAGCCAGTACAACAACAAGGAGGCAGTCAAGGGACCCGCCAATTACCTGTCGCTATTGGTCAACCGCGCTCGCATGGAAGGCTTTGTGGTGATGGACCACGCGGCGCAGTTCGCCGCCGCCGGGCAGGAAATGGCGGGCTGGATGGCCAAGGGACAACTCAAGAGCAAGGAAGATATCGTCGAAGGGCTGGAGACGTTCCCGGAGACGCTGATGAAGTTGTTCAGCGGGGAGAACTTTGGCAAGTTGGTGCTGAAGGTGTAACGCCGTCACTGACTGAATCAAAACCCTGTGGGAGCGGGCTTGCCCGCGATGAGGGCGTGCCCGTCGACATCAAATTTGACTGGCACACCGCTATCGCGGGCAAGCCCGCTCCCACAGGTTTAGAGCCGGTTAGGCGAGTTCGGCGACTACGGCGGCCAACGCCTTGGCTGGATCAGCCGCCTGGCTGATCGGACGGCCGATCACCAGGTAATCCGAACCGGCATCCAGCGCCTGCCGAGGGGTCAGGATGCGGCGTTGATCATCCTGGGCGCTGCCGGCCGGACGAATACCTGGCGTCACCAGTTGCAACGACGGGTGAGCCGATTTCAGGGCCTGGGCTTCCAGCGCCGAGCACACCAGGCCATCCATTCCGGCTTTTTGCGCCAATGCAGCCAGGCGCAGTACCTGTTCCTGCGGTTCGATGTCCAGGCCGATACCTGCCAAATCCTCGCGCTCCATGCTGGTCAGCACGGTCACGCCGATCAACAGCGGCTTTGGCCCCGTGCGCTGGTCGAGCACTTCGCGACACGCAGCCATCATGCGCAGGCCACCGGAGCAGTGCACGTTGACCATCCACACGCCCATTTCCGCAGCGGCTTTCACCGCCATCGCGGTGGTGTTGGGGATGTCATGGAACTTGAGGTCGAGGAATACTTCGAAACCCTTGTCGCGCAGGGTGCCGACAATTTCCGACGCACAGCTGGTGAACAGCTCCTTGCCCACTTTGACCCGGCAGAGAGTCGGGTCCAGTTGATCGGCCAGCTTCAGTGCGGCGTCACGGGTGGGGAAATCCAGGGCGACGATGATAGGAGTCTGGCAGACGGACATGGGCGGGCTCTCAGGCAGGACGAAATCGGCGCGCATTGTAGCGGAACCAGGGGCGCTGCGGGACCCGATGATCGGTAAATCGTCCCGACAGCTCAGGCAATACCAGTTTTTTCCCTCAGCGCCGCTCTTCTATGCGGGCGTGACTCTTGCTCCAGTCAGTCAACAAGCTATAGGCCACGGCCAGCAACGTGGGGCCGATGAACAAGCCAATGAAGCCGAATGCGATCAGGCCGCCAAATACCCCCAGCAACACAATCACCAGCGGCAGGTTGCCGCCGCGGCTGATCAGGTAGGGTTTGAGCACGTTGTCGACGCCGCTGATGATGAATGTGCCCCAGATCCCCAGGAACACCGCCATCCCGTAGTCACCTTTCCACGCCAGCCACGCCGTCGCCGGAATCCACACCAGTGGCGGGCCCATGGGAATCAGGCTGAGCAGGAAGGTCACGATACCGAGCACCAGGGCCCCGGGAACGCCGGCAATCAGGAACCCGACCAACGCCAGCAACGCCTGCGCCGCTGCCGTGCCGATCACTCCGTTGACCACCCGCTGTACCGTACCGGCCACCAGCTCGATGTAATAGCCGGCGCGATCGCCGATCAATCGTTCGAGCAAGCCATGGACGAAGGCCGCCAGGCGCGGTCCGTCGCGATAGAAAAAGAACACGAAGACGATGCTCAAGGTCAGTTCCAGGATACCGCCGCCGATCTGCGCACTGCGGGCCAGCAGCCAGTTGCCGACCTGCCCCAGGTACGGCTTGACCGCCAGCATCATCGCTGCGCCCTGCTGGTCGATGCTGTCCCAGATCCCCACCAGCCGCTCGCCAATCAGCGGAATCGAACCGAGCCAGGTCGGGGCCTCGGGCAGGCCGTCGACCTGCACGTCCTTGATGAAAGCGGTGGCATCGCGCACGTGATCGGCCAGGTTGAAACCCAGCCATACCAGGGGTACAGCCACCAGCAACATCCAGCCCAGGGTCAGCACGGCGGCGGCCAGGGATTCGCGACCGTTGAGCCAGCGAGTCAGCAGTCGCATCAATGGCCAACTGGCAAATGCCAGCACCGCCCCCCAGAACAACGCCGACCAGAACGGCGCCATCACCCATAAGCTCGCGCCAAACAGCACCAGGAGCAGGATCTGCACCAACAGCCGATCATTGTTGATCATGTAGGTCTCGTCAGTCAGGAAAGAGTCGGCGAGCGCGCATCCGGCGCTCGCCTGATGAAGCTTATCGCAATAGTTCGATGTGCAGGCCAGAGCCTTCGTTGCTGCCGGTTTCCATCCTTGCCGCGCGCACGCCCTGCTTTACCAGCGCCTGACGCCAGGCTTCGGCGTTCGGCCCGGAGACACTCACGCGCAGGCCGGTATCCAGGTTCAAGCCACGCGACAGCAAGCGCAACCAGGTCTCGTCGGGCGCGCCGGACAACTTCGCAAAGTCGAGTTCGCCCGTACTTTTAAGCTGTCGCAGCAAAGTGGCGGAGGTCGGCAGCAATTCGCCCAGTGGCGCGGCGGCGTCAAACTGCTCGGCATGCAGATACGCTTTACGATTGCCCCTGGTGATGCTGTAGAGCGCTACCAGGGTATTGTCCTGGGGCGCCGCCAGACGCAACAGCAGATAGGCCTGTTGATCATCGGCCCCGTACAGTTTTGCGTTGCCAAACACCTCATTGGCCCACAGGCTGCTCTCCCCGCAGTCACGCGCCTGGCACCAGAACAACAACTCGGCGCCCTGCTTCTGCAAGGCCTCACGGGCCGCGGTAAAAGCGTCAGTGGAAGAGTGTTCCGGGGGCAGTTCGTAGGTGACGGAAGTGGTCTGCCCACGCGCCGTGACCTGTCCGTCAAAGCGCAACTGCCCGCTGATCTTGCGGATCGACCCCAGCGGATAGATCCGTTCCATTTCCACAGCGGGGCGATAGTCGACGATCTGCGCATCGGCCATCCGCGGCAGCATCGGCAGGTCCTGGCTACCGGGCAAGTCGGCAGCAAACGACTGGGCACTGAAACAGCACAGCGCGAAAAAACTGAGTGAGCGCATGGAAAGACTCATCGGATCGGCATGCCCTGGGAACGCGGGACGACCTGTTGGTCATTCGGGGTCGCTGCGGTGTAGAGATCTTTCATGGTTGTCTCCCATTTCAAGCCGCCCAGCCTCGACAGTTGCCAGGCGCAAGTCAAGGAACGGTGAAGAACCGATTGAAACAGTCTGCGACAAGATCCGCGCCAGCCTCATCATTCAGGTGCAAATGATGGCCACCTGGCAGTTGTTCCCGGCTGAAGGGTAGACGCTCCAGCAACGCCTCGTGTCTGGCGAGCATGCCATCGGCGGCGACCACCAGTTTGGCTCGGCAACTGACCCGCTGCACAAAGGTCATCGCCTGTTCCGTGGTCAGGCGCAGGGGCGAAGGCAGCGTCAGGCGGTTGTCGGTGCGCCAGGTATAACCGCCCGGCACCGGCATCAGCCCGCGCTGAGCCAGCAACTCGGCGGCTTCGCGACTTACCGCTACCAGGCCTTTCATCCGCGCTTCGATGGCCCGGTCGAGCGTGGCATACACCGGCTTGCGCTTCTCCCGCAGGTCCAGTTGCGCCTGCAAGGCCATGCCCATCCGCTGCGCGGCATTTTCCGCATCGTCCGTAGGAGGAATGATGCCGTCGATCAGCGCCAGGTGCGTGACGCGCTCCGGCAGTGAACCGGCGATGATCAATGAAGCAATCGCCCCCATCGAATGGCCCAGCAGCGCAAAGCGTTGCAAACCCAGTTGCTCGGCCACTTGCAGTACATCGTGGGCATAGTCCCACATCGCGTAGCCGGCACCGGCAGGCCGGTGTCCGGAATGACCGTGCCCGGCCATGTCCAGGGCAATGATACGCAGGCCATGGAGCCTGGGCGCCAGCCGGGCAAAGCTGTTGGCGTTGTCCAGCCAGCCGTGCAAGGCGATCACGGGCAGCCCGTCCTCAGGCCCGAACAAGTGTGCCGCCAATTCGATGTGCGGCAGGTTCAGGCGAATTTCTTCAACGGCATGGCTCATGCGCAATCCTGCTTGGGACGAGCTTGCCAGCGGCTGAACAGGTTCTTCAGCAGCGTGGCGGTATCCTGGGGGCGCTCGAGTGGAAACATGTGGCCGCCGGGCATGGTCAGGGACTCACCCAGCGGCATGCGTCCCACGGCGCTGGCGTGATGGCGCATGACCACCCGGCTCTTGTGCCCGCGAACCACCGCCAGCGGCACTTTCAACTGCCGCGCCCGGCCAGGACTGGTATGGGGCACGCCCCGATAGATACTGATTTCCGTGGCAGGATCGAAGCGCAATCGCAAGGTGTCGCCAACCTGATGCAATCCGTGAAGCAGGTAGGCATCCAGGCACTCCGGATCAAAGCTGCGAAACAGGCTTTTGCCAGCAAAATAGCGGCGGGCGCTGTCCATGTCGCGGAATTCTTCGCGCCGGCCCAGGGTGCGGCCGGCCGGCGTCAGGCGATCGATGAAGCCAAAGCGCTTGGCGGCGCGAATCACCCATTGATCGGCACGAGTCAATACCGGCGAATCGAGCATCACCACCCCGCGGTAGAGCTCCGGGCAGCGCAACGCGGCATGCAGGTGCAGCACGCCGCCGAAGGAATGGCCGACGCCCCACACCGGCTCCGGTTGCTGTTGCAGGTGATGGATCAGCTCATCCACGAGGTTGTACCAATTGTCGTCCGCCGGAAAGCGCGGATCGTGGGCGTGCTGTTCCAGATGCGTGACCTGAAACTCAGGTGCCAGCGCCGCAAACAATTTGCCATAGGTTCCGGAGGGGAAACCGTTGGCGTGTGCGAAGAATATCTGTTGCGGCATACCGGCAAATCCATGAGCGAGAACATGGGGTGATTGTCCGTAAGACGGTGGGTTACGGCAATGACCATAACGGTCAGGAATGGTGGTAGGAGATATCGCAGAGATCAAAAGATCGTCCGAAGGCTCGGGCCGCGTTCGGACGATCTTTTGACTTTAAAACCTTAGCGCGCCGGAGGATTCTCGCCCAGCGGCACCACAGCCATGGTCAGGCGCGACACGCAACTGGCCTTGCCCTCGTCACTGGTCAGGCGGATATCCCAGACGTGGGTGGTACGGCCGATGTGAATCGCCCTGGCCACTGCCGTCACCCGGCCACTGCGCAGGCCACGCAGGTGGTTGGCATTGATCTCCAGGCCAACGCAGTAGAACTTGCTGGCGTCGATGCACAGGTAACTGGCCATCGACCCCACGGACTCGGCCAGCACCACCGAGGCGCCGCCATGCAGCAGGCCATAGGGCTGGTGAGTGCGATGGTCGATGACCATGCTCGCGGTCAGGGACTCGTCGTCGAACGCTTCGAAGCGAATATCCAGCACCTCGCCAATGGTGTTTTTCTGGATAGCGTTCAACTGCTCAATGTTCGGGGTGGTGCGCCACAGGCTCATCGCTGACATCCTTTGTTGGTTTTGTTCGTCAATCAATCCTGCCACAGCACGGTATCGTTGCGCTCGCTCCATTCCTCGAACCGGCCACCGTAAGCCGCTTCGATCACATTGCGCTTGATCTTCAGGGTCGGCGTGAGGAACCCGTTCTCCACCGCCCAGCTGTCCCTGACCACCACCAGGCGGCGCAAGCGTTCATGTTTATCCAGGGCGCCATTGACCTCCTCCAGGAGTTTTTCCAGGCTCGCATGCAGGCCCGCGCGACCAGTGCCCCCAGCGTCCTGCTGGCCGACGGCGGACAGCACGCACAAGCCCAGCGGCGCGCTCAAGCCATCGCCCACCACGCACACCTGCTCGATGCGCGAGTGCACCGCCAGGCGATTTTCGATGGGCGCCGGGGCCACGTATTTGCCTTTGCTGGTCTTGAAGATTTCCTTCAGGCGTCCGGTCAGGCGCAGGTTGCCCTCGGCGTCTTCCTCACCTTTGTCCCCGGTACGCAGAAAGCCGTCGGCGGTGAGGGTGTCGGCGGTTTTCTCCGGTTCCTTGAAGTAACCGAGCATGGTCGCGCCGCTGCGTACCAGTACTTCTCCGGAGGGTTCGATACGTACCTCGACATCGGGGCAGGGTTTGCCGATCCAGCCGGGTTTCTGCTGGCCGGGCAGGCAGATATGCGAGTAACCACAGCTTTCGGTCATGCCGTAGACCTCCAGCACATCCAGCCCAAGCTTGCGGTACCACAGCAGCAACGTCTGCGGCACCGGAGCTGCGCCGGATAACGCGACACGCAACGCATCCAGGCCAAGCCCGGCGAGCACTCTGTGCCCCACGCGTTTGCCAATGATTGGCAAACCAAGCAGGAAATCCAGGCGCTTTGCCGGGATCTTGCTGTAGACGCCCATCTGGAATTTGGTCCAGATCCTGGGCACCCCAAACAAGGCCGTGGGCCGGGCGCGTTGCAGGTCGGTCAGGAAGGTGTCCAGGCTCTCGGCAAAGAACACCGTTTGCCCGGTGTAGATCGACGCCAGTTCGACGAACATCCGCTCGGCCACGTGACACAGCGGCAGGTAGGACAGCAAGCGGTCAGACTCGTTGAGGCCGAACAACTGCGTGCCCCGGCTCGTGGCGAAACCCAGATTGGCGAAGCTGTGCATCACGCCTTTGGGCATGCCGGTGGTGCCGGAGGTGTAGATGATGGTCGCCAGTTCGTCTGCGGCAGGTTTGGGATCGTCCTGTATGGGAGAACTGGCCTGCAGGTCGGCCCAGCTGAAATTGAAAGTACCCGCAGGGTGCAGTGGCAGGCTGATGGTCGGCAGATGGGCGGCAACGCCCCGGGACATGCCTGGCCAGTCGTCGAGCTTGCCAATGAACGCCAGCGCCGCTTCGGAATGCTCGAGCACCTGGCTCACCGATTCGGCAGTCAGATTGGGGTAGAGCGGAACAGACACATGGCCGGCCATCCAGATCGCCAGGTCGGCAATGATCCAGTGCGCACAGTTTTTCGAGATCAGGGCGATGTGGCTGCCTTGGGGCAATTCCCGAGCTCGCAGCCAGTGGGCAGCGCAGCGTGCCTGATGGCCGACGTCGGCCCAGGTCAGCGTTTCAACCCGTCCGCCGCCCGTGGGTTGCACCAGATAGCGCTGGCGGGGATGGCGGGCTTCACGCTCGTAGAAGACATCCAGAGGCAATCGAAAAGCGCCAGACATGCGACTCGCTCCTTTTATTGGTCTGGAGCAAGCGTAGTCAACCAAGCGATTGCTTGGTTGGTTATTTTATTGCTTTATGAACGAGGCTTGCCCGCGATGGGGTCGCCTCGGTGGCCAGTTGTGCGTCAGTGCATTCATCGCGGGCAAGCCTTGCTCCCACGGCGATCGCTACAGAATCAAGGATGCTTGATACTGTTGAGCTTCATCGCCCCCGCGAGCGGTAAATCGCCCTCCAGCTCAGCCAGTCCGGCCGTAGACACTCGCTCCGGATCCTGCACATGACCATGCTGCAGATACCCGAGCAGATTGCCCACCAGCGGGTTATGACTCACCAGCAGCGCATAATCGACAGATACCAGCTGCTCCGCCACGGCTTGTGGGCGGGAATCGGGAGTGAGCCAATCGACCGTGCGAATATCCGGCTTGAAACCCAGGGCTTCACGCACCAGTTCTGCCGTCTGCTGCGCACGCTTGAAAGGACTGGCGTAGATCGCCGTCAACGGCTCGCTGATTAACAAAGCAGCGCTGCGCAACACTTCGGCGCGGCCACTCGCCGTCAATTCCCGCTCGGAATCAGGACGTGTGCCGTGCGGCTCAGCCTCGCCATGGCGCAATACCCACAGTTTCATAGTTTCGGTTCCTCATCTCGGGCCGGATGCGGTGCTGGCGGCACTGCGTGCGGCGCTTCACCCTCAGGTGCGCGCGGCGTCGGCCAGTCGGCGAAAGGCCAGGGCTTCTGGTCACTGTGGAAGCTGCCGAAACGACCGATCTGCGCCAGGAACTGGCTCAGGCTATCGCCGAAGTTCATCAGGCTGGCGCTCGGGGCACCGTAGATCAAACGATAGATCAACTGAACCAGCACCACTGCGCCAAGGATGAATTGCGCGACTTGCCAGACCAGCACGTAAACGATCATCCACAGCACGCGTAGCAGAATGGACTCGTACTTGGCTTCTTCTTTTGGTTCGTTCATTTCTCGCTCCCTGATTCAATAGATTGGACGTGCGCAGATAAATTCAGTTGAAACCACTGGTAGAAATGAAGTCGACGTCGGTTTTCGGTTCGCCGCGCATCAACAGCCCGATCACCTGCTCAAGCGTGCGCCCTTCAAACAATATCGCGTGCAGTCCGGCGACCAGCGGCATATATACGCCCACTTCCTGAGACTTGACCTTGAGCACCTTGAGCGTGTTAACGCCTTCGGCGACCTCGCCCAGGCGCGTCACCGCGTCTTCCAGGCTCAAGCCCTGGCCAAGGGCAAAACCCACCTGGTAATTTCGGCTTTTGGGCGATGAACAGGTAACAATCAAGTCGCCAACGCCGGCCAACCCCAGGAACGTCATCGGGTTGGCACCCTGGTTCACTGCAAAGCGGGTCATTTCCGCCAGTGCCCGGGTGATGAGCATGCTCTTGGTGTTTTCACCCATGCCCAGCGCGACCGCCATGCCAGCGATGATCGCGTAGACGTTTTTCAACGCCCCGCCCAATTCCACGCCGTAGCGGTCGGCACTGGCATAAACGCGGAACGTGCGGCCATGCAACGCCGCCTGCACGCGCTGGCACAGCTCTTCGTCTTCACTGGCCACCACTGTGGCGGTCAGCGCATGCTCGGCAATCTCCCGGGCGAGGTTCGGCCCGGAGATCACGCCAATGCGGGCCTGCGGGGCGATTTCCTCAAGGATCTGGCTCATCAACTTGAAGGTGTGGGCTTCGATGCCTTTGGTCAGGCTCACCAGCAACTTGCCGCTCAAACGTTCGGCATGCGGCATCAGCACCGCGCGCAACGCGCTGGAGGGCAGCGCGACGAAACACAGGTCGCAGGCGTCCAGCGTGGCCTGCAGGTCGGTGACCGGCTCCACCGCTGGCAAAATCTTGATGCCCTTGAGGTAACGCGGGTTCTCACGATTGACCCGGATGGCCTCGGCCTGCTCCGGATCTCGCATCCACTGTCGGACCTGATGCCCGTTTTCAGCCAGGAGATTGGCCACGGCGGTACCAAAACTTCCGCCTCCCAGGACCGCGATTGGGCGCTGTTCAGTCATATGCAATCCGTTAATCCATACCAATGGCGATGCCGGCATTATACGGAGCGTCCCGGTCGCGGCCAGCCCTCACGTCAATTAGCCTCGCGAACCGGGACACTCGCAACAAATCCTCGGAAATGCCGGCATCCTCCATGGAAAAGTCGACCGGCTCGGTTAACATGCGCGCCCATTCACCACGATCAGGGATGTGTTGTGTCATTTGGTTCCACGTCATCGCGCTCGCCGCTGGTTCTGGCGCTGGTTTTCAGCTCGCCATTGCTGGCAGACGACCTGTTCCTCGACGGCGAACCCTTGCCGCAAGTCCTGACGGCGACTCGGCTGAAGCAGTCGCCGGCGGCGGTACCGGGCAGCATGACGGTGATCGACAGCCAACTGATCACGGCCAGCGGCGCCCGGGACATCAGCGAACTGCTGCGCCTGGTGCCGGGGATGATGGTCGGCAACATCAGCGGCAACCAGGCAGCGGTGAATTATCACGGCACCAGCGCCAGCGAAGCACGGCGCATGCAGGTGCTGATCGATGGTCGCTCGGTTTATCGAGCCGGCTTGTCCACAGTGGACTGGAGCGATATTCCGGTGCCCATGGACGACATCGAGCGCATCGAGGTATTCCGCGGTCCGAACACCGTCAGCTACGGCGCAAATGCCTTGATGGCGGTGGTCAATATCATTACCCGCCGCCCCGCCGACAGCCATGGCTCCCGGATGAAAATTATCCGCGGTCAGCGTGACATCAATGATTACTACGCCAGCCAGGGCTTGGGCTGGGATTCCGGCGATCTGCGCCTGTCGCTGTCCGGCCTGCAAGACGACGGCTTTGACTCTGACCGCAACGGCGCCGACTACCGCGACAGCCGTCGCCTCAACCGCATCAACCTCGCCGTGAGCCAGACACTCGATGAACGACAGAGCATTGACTGGCAGCTCAACGCCAAGGACGGCAGCAACCAACGGCCTTACACCTACAGGCCGGTGTTCTCGGGGATTACTGACGCTGGGAACAATTCCGACGTAGTTGCCAAGACCTACGCAGGCTCACTGCGCTGGAACCTCGACGTCGATCCCGATCACAGCCTTTATATCCAGGGCACCGCCCAGCACTGGGACCGCCAGCAGACATGGCGTGCCTGCGATGCCGAAGTGTCATTCAGCCCGGAACTGACCCGGCTGTGGCAGCTCAACCCCAACTACACCGAAGCGCTGGCGCGCAATATTGCACGCTTCACCACCACCGGTGCGCCGCCGGGCCCGGCTGCGGAACGGGAGCTGGGCAATCAGGTGCTGGGGCAATGGAACAACGGCGCCCGCCAGACCCTGTGCGGCGATATCGACCAGAGTACCCGGGAATCACGCTTCGACCTGGAATTGCAGGACACCCTGAGCCTGTCCGACGGCCTGCGCCTGGTCAGCGGCCTGAACTATCGTTACGACCGGGCAGATTCCGAAACCTACTTCAATGGCACCCTGAATGACACTACCTGGCGCGCGTTCGGCCAACTGGAGTGGCGCGCCACCGAGCACTGGTTGCTGCAGGGCGGCGCCATGTTCGAAGACACACGGTTGATCGGCAGCTCCCTGACCCCGCGACTGGCCGTCAACTACCTGATCAACCCGCGCCATGGCCTGCGGGCCGTGTACTCCGAAGCGATCCGTTCGCCGGACATGTTCGAGAACAACGTCGACTGGAGCTACCGGGTAACCAACCTGCGCCCCAGCGCATACGGACAATCCAGTGCGCGCTATTTCGTCAGGACCCGAGGCCCCGGTGACCTCGAGCAGGAACACATGCGCTCCCGGGAGCTCGGCTACAACGGCTACTTCATCGAGCTGGGGCTGGCGCTGGACGTAAAAGTGTTCCACGACGAAATCAGCGGGATGATCAGCGAACCTTTGCGCAACAATCAGTACATTGCCAGTAACGCCAACCAGGCCCGCTTTACCGGGGCCGAAACGCAAATGGACTGGAGCATCAACCGCACCGACCGCCTACGCCTGACCTATGCCTACGTCGATGCTCACGCGAGCAATCCGGAAGATGAACTGCAGACCGCGCGCAACAGTGGCTCGGCCGGCTGGCTGAGAGACTGGGGGCACGGCTGGAACAGCGCCCTGTTCTACTACGGCGACGATGCGCTGAACGGCTACCGCTTCGAACGGGTCGACACACGTATTGCCAAGCGCATTCAGCTGGGTAAAGCCAGCCTGGAACTGGCCGGCGTGCTGCAGCAGCGCCTGGACCATCAACCCACCACCTTTATCGACAACCAGTACGACCAGCGCCAGGTGATGTACTTCAGCGCGCAGCTGGAGTTTTAGAATGCCAGGTCGTTTGTCAGGGAAGACGCCGACCATCGGCCGCCTGTTGGCCGGTTTGTGCCTGGCCATTGGCGGCCTGCTGAACCTGCTGACGGCAAATGCCGCCGACATTCTGCTCACCGGCGCCGACGACAGTCCCGGCATGCGCTCCTTCGCCGCGGCACTGAGCGAGCGGCGGCCGGGCGACCGGGTCCGTTTTGAAGCACTGGCCAATCTGCCTGCGCCGGGAAAACTGCCACGCGACACCCGACTGATACTGCTCGACCCGCCAAGTCTCGACTGGCGCCTGCAGAATGCCCAAGGCCCGCCCACACTGGTGTTGCGCATCAGTCGTCTGCAGGCACGACAGCGCCTGGGCTCCGCCCTCCCCCAGCACCTGAGCCTGCTGTGGAGCGATCCGCCACTTGAACGCCAATTGCGCCTGATCCGCATTCTGTTGCCCCAGGCAAAACGGATCGGCGTGCTCTACGACCAGCACAGTGAGTTCCTGATCAAGGAACTGCGCCAGGCTGCGGCCCCCCTGCGCATGGAGATCGTCGCCGAGCACTGGGACGACATCAACGACAGCCGCCCCCTGCAAAGCCTGTTGAAAAACAGCGACGTGTTGCTGGGCCTGGACGATCCGGACCTGTACAACCCCAAAACCGTCAAAAACCTGCTCATTAGCAGCTATTCACGGCAAATGGCGCTGGTCGGCCCCAACGCCGCCTTCGTCAAGGCGGGCAGCCTCGCCAGCACCTACAGCGACCAGAACGACTGGCTGGCCGTGCTCGACCGGTTGCTCGACCGCTCGCCAGCCACCTGGCCACGCACGCACTATCCCGATCGGTTCAAAGTCCTGAGCAACCCGCAGGTTGCTCGTTCATTAGGTATTGAACAGATCAATGAAGCATCTGTCGCAACACAGTTGGCCGAAGGAGTAAGCCGCCCGTGACCTTCCATCGTCGTTGGGACATCAACACCCGCACGCAACTGATCAGCCTCGGCCCTGCCCTGTTGCTGACGCTGCTGTTGATCAGCTTTTTTACCTTCGTGCGCATCCAGGACTTGCGCCAGGAGCTCAATCACACCGGTCAGCTGATTGCCAACCAACTGGCGCCCGCCGCTGAGTATGGCGTCATTTCCGGTAACAACGAGGTGCTCGAAGGCCTGCTCAAGGCCACCCTGGCCACGCCCAATGTGCGTTTCCTTGAAGTCCAGGACAGCGCCAACCGCATCCTGGTGTATGTCGAGCAACCTTCCGAAACCCATAACCGTTCACAGCAGGTCGAAGTGTTCCAGGCCCCCGTGCGCCTGCAACGGATCGCGCTCAACAACGATTTCTTCCAGAACAGCCGAGTTGCCAGCATCGCCCCCACCGAGGACTACCTTGGGCGGGTAATCGTCGGCCTGTCGAACGACGCATTCAATCAGCGCCAGCAGGAAATCCTGCTCAAGGCCGCGATCCTGGCATTGTTTGCGCTACTGTTTACGTTCCTGATCGCCAGGCGCCTGGCGGGCAGCCTGTCGCAACCGATTCGCGACATCGGCAACGCGGTCAAGGCCATCCAGGAAGGTGACTACAAGACGCCCCTGCCGATTGTCGATGATACCGAGCTGGGCGCACTGTCTCAGCACATCAACAACCTCGCCAGCGGCCTCGAACAAGCCAGCCGCGAACAGCACCAGGCGATGGAGCAGCTGATCCAGACACGCGAAGAAGCGGAGAAGGCCAACAACGCCAAATCCGACTTCCTGGCGATGATGAGCCACGAACTGCGCACCCCGATGAATGGCGTGCTGGGCATGCTGCAGTTGCTCGAAACCACCGAGATGACCGACGAACAGGTCGAGTATGCAGCACTTGCTTCGGAGTCCACCGAACACCTGCTCAAGGTGATCAACGACATCCTCGACTTTTCGCGAATCGAGCGTTCCGCGCTGGAGCTTGAGCACATCCCGTTCAACCTCGCGGACCTGATCAGCAGTTGCGCCCAGACGTTCCAGCACAGCGCGACGCAGCGTGGACTTGAGTTGGCGCTGCTGATCCCCGAAGACATGAGGCCGCTGCAGGTTCAAGGCGACCCGACGCGCATCCGGCAGATTCTGGTGAACCTGGTCGGCAATGCGCTGAAATTTACCGAGCACGGTCGCGTCAGCATCGAAGCGCAATGGCAATCGCTCGATCATGAGCTGTTGTGGTTGACCTGCACCGTGCGCGACAGCGGCATCGGTATTTCGGCCGAAAGCCTGGAGTTGATGTTCAACGCATTCCAGCAGGCCGACAGCTCCATTTCCCGGCGCTACGGCGGCACCGGGCTGGGCCTGCCGATTGCCCGAACCCTGGCCGAACGCATGGGCGGCACCTTGCGCGCCAGGAGCGAAGAAGGCCTGGGCTCGGTGTTCACCCTGGAAATTCCCCTGGCGCTGTATAAGCAGAAGCTGCCTGTCATCACGCAGCGCCTGCCGGCGGACCTGGGGGGTGGCATGGGACGCAACGTGCTGCTGGTGGAGGACAATCCGGTCAACCAGACCGTCATCGAAGCAATGTTGCGCAGTCTGGGCTTTACTGTCAGCGTCGCCGTTGATGGTGCACATGCGGTACGCAGCGCCGAAAGCCTGATGTTCGAGGCCATCCTGATGGACTGCCGCCTGCCGGTCATGGACGGCTACGAGGCCACCCGGGAAATCCGCAAACTGCCCGGCTGCGACAACGTGCCGATCATCGCCCTGACCGCCAACGCCCTGCAGGGCGATCGCGAAGCGTGTTTAACGGCGGGAATGAACGATTACCTGGCCAAGCCCTTCAAACGCAATGACCTACAGCAAATTCTGCAACGTTGGGTGCAGTAGTACAGGCCTTTTGACCATCTGCGACTGGCGTGAAAGGCGAAAGTGCGGCAGTCTTAGGCACCCGAACAGGCCCGAAAAGGGGCTTGAAAAATAATTTCAGTGCACAAGTGTACTTTCATGTCCTTGGTGCTGTGACTTTCACCACAACGCAATAGTCTATGAGTAGGCTGCTGACTCGAGGCATTAAACGCTTCGATCGGCCGGGAAGATTCGCCCCACCTGCCGCATCGGATTATTGAGGAGCTCGCATGACCAAACAAAACGCCTTTACTCGGGAAGACCTGCTGCGCTGCAGTCGCGGTGAGCTGTTCGGCCCAGGTAACGCGCAACTGCCCGCCCCCAACATGCTGATGGTTGATCGAATCACCCATATCAGCGAAGAGGGTGGCAAGTACGGCAAAGGTGAATTGGTCGCCGAGCTGGATATCACTCCGGACCTGTGGTTCTTCGCCTGTCACTTCGAAGGTGATCCGGTGATGCCAGGCTGCCTGGGCCTCGACGCCATGTGGCAACTGGTCGGCTTCTTCCTTGGCTGGCAAGGCCTGCCAGGTCGCGGTCGCGCACTGGGTTCGGGCGAAGTGAAGTTCTTTGGTCAGGTCCTGCCGACCGCGAAGAAAGTTACGTATAACATTCAGATCAAGCGTGTGCTCAAAGGCAAGCTGAACCTGGCCATCGCCGATGGTTCGGTCAGCGTCGACGGCCGCGAGATCTACACCGCCGAAGGCCTTCGGGTCGGCGTATTTACATCCACTGACAACTTCTAAGGGTTATCCGCATGCGCCGCGTCGTTATCACTGGTCTGGGCATCGTTTCGTGCCTGGGCAATGACAAAGAGACCGTCTCCGCTAACCTGCGTGCAAGTCGCCCGGGCATCCGGTTCAACCCGGAATATGCCGAAATGGGTCTGCGTAGCCAGGTTTCCGGCTCCATTGACCTTCCTCTCGAAGAACTGATCGATCGCAAGATCTATCGCTTCGTTGGCCACGCGGCGGCTTACGCCTACCTGGCCATGAAAGACGCCATCGCCGACTCCGGTCTGACCGATGAGCAGGTCTCAAACCCGCGTACCGGCCTGATCGCCGGTTCCGGTGGCGCCTCCACGCTGAACCAGATGGAAGCGCTGGACATTCTGCGCGAGAAAGGCGTGAAGCGCGTAGGCCCGTACCGTGTCACGCGGACCATGAGCAGCACCGTTTCCGCTTGCCTGGCCACCCCGTTCAAGATCAAGGGCCTGAACTACTCCATCGCTTCTGCCTGTGCTACCAGTGCTCATTGCATCGGTACCGCCATGGAACAGATCCAGATGGGCAAGCAGGACATCGTGTTCGCCGGCGGCGGTGAAGAGGAGCACTGGAGCCAGTCGTTCCTGTTCGACGCCATGGGCGCACTGTCCAGCCAGTACAACGAAACCCCGGAAAAAGCTTCCCGTGCCTACGACGCCAAGCGTGACGGTTTTGTCATTGCCGGCGGTGGCGGCATGGTCGTGGTCGAAGAGCTCGAGCACGCCCTGGCGCGCGGCGCGAAGATCTACGCGGAAATCGTCGGCTACGGCGCGACCTCCGACGGCTACGACATGGTCGCTCCGAGCGGCGAAGGCGCCATCCGCTGCATGCAGATGGCCATGTCCACCGTTGACGCCCCGATCGACTACCTGAACACCCACGGCACGTCGACTCCAGTCGGCGACGTCATGGAGATGAAAGGTGTACGTGAAGTGTTCGGCGACAAGGCCCCGGCCATCAGCTCCACCAAGAGCCTGTCGGGTCACTCCCTGGGCGCCGCCGGCGTTCACGAAGCGATCTACTGCATGCTGATGATGGAAGGTAACTTCATGGCGGGCTCGGCCAACATCGACGAACTGGACCCGGAAGTGGCAGACATGCCGATCCTGACCAAGACTCGCGAAGACGCCACCATCAATACCGTGATGAGCAACAGCTTCGGTTTCGGTGGCACCAATGCCACTCTGGTACTGAAGCGCTGGTCGGGCAAGTAATACGCCCTGCCGCTGCGCTACACAAAAAACGCCCCGACTGGTTCGGGGCGTTTTTTTTGGTTTGGGCGCCGCCATTTCCTGCAGGCGCTGGCGAAACCTGCGATCTTCTGATGTGAAAAATCAGGATCAAAAGATCGCAGGCTTCGCCAGCTCCTACGGGCTATCGTGGGTCAAAATCCTCTTTGAACATGAAGCTTTTGTCATGAAACCAAACGCCCTGCGACCGAATGTCGCGGATTTAAAGGGCTGCAGGGCTTTCTCGATTTTCATGAAAAACTGTTACCCAAATGGCCTGTTTACTTAGCCTGCTATCAAAACTTATAACAGAGACCTGCACATGCCTTGGTGCAGGTAACTGAAATTGGAGCAAGCAGATGACTGTGAAAGTAACTGAACGCGACGATTCACACATGTCCCATGAAGGTGTAGCCGCCGGCATCCGGATCTGGGATGTGCATCAGCAAGACCTGCTGGTCGGCATGTTCCACTCAGAGACCGACGCGCACAACTACAAAGCCGAACTGGAAACACTGGAGCAGCAACGCGAACTTCGTTCCGCCTAGGCGCTGCGCCTGAGTCACTACAGCATTGAAAACGACAAACCCCGCCATGAGCGGGGTTTGTCGTCGTTGGGCGCTCTAACGGCTTACCACATCAAGTCGTCAGGGATCTGATAGGCCGCGTATGGATCGTCTTCGGCAGCGACTTCTTCGGTCTGCACATTCATGTAGACGATACGTTGCGGATCCCGCTCCTGGATCTTCAGGGCTGCCTCACGCGGTATGACTTCATAGCCGCCGCCGTGGTGCACGATCGCCAGCGAACCGCTGCTGAGCTTGTTGCGCATCAGCGTATTGACGCAGATCCGCTTGACCTTCTTGTCGTCGACGAAGTTGTAGTAGTCCTCGGTCGTCAACTTCGGCAGGCGCGAGGCTTCGATCAGTTGCTTGACCTGTGCGGCACGGGCCTTGGCCTCTACTTTCTCTTGCTGCTGACGATTGAGCTCCTGGTCACGCTTGACCTTTTCGGCCTGCGCCTCCTGGGCCAGGCGCTGCTGGGTATCATCCTGCTCGGCCTGACCTTTATGGACCAGACGCTGCTGCTTCTGCTTTTCTTTGCCGACCTGTTTGGCCTGCTTCTGGTTGACCAGCCCTGCTTTGAGCAACTGGTCGCGAAGGGAAATGCTCATGGTGCTTAGTACTCACTTAGGCAACTGCTCAACCGCAGTTGGGCATATTCTTTTCCTGGCGTTTGGCTTCGCCCCACAAGGCGTCCAACTCTTCGAGGGTGCAATCTTCCATGGGACGGTGGGTGTCGCGCAATGCCTGTTCGATGAATCGGAAGCGTCGTTCGAATTTGCCGTTGGCGCCGCGCAGTGCGGTTTCCGGATCGACCTTGAGGTGGCGCGCCAGATTAACCACGGAAAACAGCAGGTCGCCAACCTCATCGGCCACCGCCGCAGGGTCGTTATCGGCCATGGCCTGGAGCACTTCATCGAGTTCTTCACGAACCTTGTCCAATACCGGCAAGGCGTCCGGCCAGTCGAAACCGACCTGCGCTGCGCGCTTCTGCAATTTTGCCGAACGGGACAGTGCGGGCAACGCGGCAGGCACGTCATCGAGCAGTGACAGCTGCTGGGGCGTCGTGCACTGCTCGGCGCGCTCTTGGGCCTTGATCTCTTCCCAGCGCTGCTTGACCTGTTCCTCGCTCAAGCGCGGAACATCCAGCGGCGCGTACAGATCGCCAGTAGGGAACACGTGGGGATGACGGCGAATCAGCTTGCGGGTGATGCTATCGATGACGCCGGCGAATTCGAAGCGCCCTTCTTCCCGCGCCAGCTGGCTGTAGTAAACCACCTGGAACAGCAAATCCCCCAGTTCACCCTGCAAGTGATCGAAATCCCCCCGCTCAATGGCGTCGGCCACTTCGTAGGCTTCTTCGAGGGTGTGCGGGACGATGCTGGCGTAGGTTTGCTTGATGTCCCAAGGGCAACCGAACTGCGGGTCGCGCAGGCGGTTCATCAGGTGCAGCAGATCTTCAAGTGAATACATCAATCAATCTCTATCCGCTCTTTGTAGGAGCGAGCTTGCTCGCGATGAACCTGAGAGCGACGTGTTCATCCAGACAGCACGCGTTATCGTTGACGTCCATCGCGAGCAAGCTCGCTCCTACAGTAAAGAGTCAAGCCCCCAACTTAGGGGGTACGGTTACGCCGGGTTTCGATGATGTTCGGCAACTGGGAAATCCGCCCCAGCAACCGACCCAATGCATCCAGCCCCGGAATCTCGATGGTCAGGGACATCAGTGCGGTGTTGTCCTCTTTGTTCGAGCGGGTATTGACCGCCAGCACGTTGATCCGCTCGTTCAGCAACACCTGGGACACGTCACGCAGCAGACCGGAACGGTCGTAGGCGCGGATGATAATGTCCACCGGATAGGTGAGCACCGGCACCGGGCCCCAGCTGACCTGGATGATGCGCTCCGGCTCGCGCCCGCCCAGTTGCAGCACCGAGGCACAGTCCTGACGGTGAATGCTCACGCCACGCCCCTGAGTGATGTAACCGACGATGGCATCCCCCGGCAACGGCTGGCAGCAACCGGCCATTTGCGTCATCAGGTTGCCGACGCCCTGGATCTGGATGTCGCCGCGCTTGCCCGGTTTGTAGCCGGTGGCTTTGCGCGGGATCAGTTCCAGCTGCTCGTTGCCGCGTTCCGGCTCGACCAGTTGCTGCGCCAGGTTCACCAGTTGCGCCAGGCGCAAATCGCCGGCACCCAGGGCAGCGTACATGTCCTCGGCGGTTTTCATGTTGGCCTTGTCGGCCAGCTTGTCAAAATCCACCGCTGGCAGACCGAGGCGATTGAGTTCGCGTTCGAGCAGGGTTTTACCGGCCGCGACGTTCTGGTCGCGCGCCTGCAATTTGAACCAGTGAACGATTTTCGCCCGCGCCCGCGAAGTGGTCACGTAACCCAGGTTCGGGTTCAGCCAGTCGCGGCTCGGCGTGCCGTGCTTGCTGGTAATGATCTCGACCTGTTCGCCGGTCTGCAGGCTGTAGTTGAGCGGTACGATGCGCCCGTTGATCTTCGCGCCACGGCAGTTGTGGCCGATTTCGGTGTGCACGCGGTAGGCGAAGTCCAGCGGCGTCGCGCCTTTGGGCAAGTCGATGGCGTGACCGTCCGGGGTGAAGATGTAGACCCGGTCCGGCTCGATGTCGACCCGCAGTTGCTCGGCCAGACCACCGATATCGCCTAGCTCCTCATGCCACTCGAGCACCTGACGCAGCCAGGAGATTTTCTCTTCGTAGTGATTGGAACCGGACTTGACGTCGGTGCCCTTGTACTTCCAGTGCGCACACACGCCCAGCTCGGCTTCTTCGTGCATGGCGTGGGTGCGGATCTGCACTTCCAGCACCTTGCCCTCGGGGCCGATCACCGCCGTGTGCAGCGAGCGGTAGCCGTTCTCTTTCGGGTTGGCGATGTAGTCGTCGAATTCTTTCGGGATGTGCCGCCACAGGGTGTGGACGATGCCCAGCGCGGTGTAGCAATCGCGCATTTCCGGCACCAGCACTCGAACCGCGCGCACGTCGTAGATCTGGCTGAACTCCAGGCCTTTGCGCTGCATCTTGCGCCAGATCGAATAGATGTGTTTGGCCCGGCCACTGATGTCGGCATCGACACCGGTTGCCTGCAGCTCGACCTTCAGCTGGTTCATCACGTCGGCGATGAACCGCTCGCGATCCAGCCGGCGCTCGTGCAGCAACTTGGCAATCTGCTTGTACTGATCCGGCTCCAGGTAACGGAAGGACAGGTCCTCCAGCTCCCACTTGATATGGCCGATGCCCAGGCGGTGAGCCAGCGGCGCGTAGATGTCGAACACCTCGCGGGCCACCCGGTTGCGTTTCTCGTCGTCAGCGGTTTTCACCGCGCGGATCGCGCAGGTGCGTTCGGCCAGCTTGATCAGTGCCACACGGACGTCGTCGACCATCGCCACCAGCATCTTGCGCAGGTTTTCCACCTGGCCCTGGGTACCCAGCACCAGGGATTGCCGGGGGCTCAGGCTGGCGCTGATCGCCGCCATGCGCAGCACACCGTCGATGAGTTTGGCGACGACCGGCCCAAACCGCTGGCTGACTGCCGGCAGCTCGATCTGGCCTTCGCGCACGCCACGGTACAGCACCGCAGCCACCAACGAGTCCTGATCAAGCTTGAGGTCGGCGAGAATTTCGGCGATTTCAAGCCCGGTGCGAAAACTCGAAGTGCCTTCGGACCACAGGTTCTTCGCCGCATTGGCCTGTTGCTCGGACGCGCGGGCGAACTCGCACGCTTGCTTCAAGGCTTCGCGATCCAGTGCCAGATCGACACTGACCGCATGATCGAGCCAAGCCTCGAGATTGATACTGCCGTCGGTGTTGATCGGCTGGTGTGCTCTCACCTGTACCATCTTGCTTACCTTCCCTACGACGCAGATTCAATGCGTCAAATCGCTGACCTTTATTGCCGGGTACGCTCGTGGGGCTAATTCGAGCGCTGTACGGGCGGGTCAGTCGGACCAGACGAGCCGTCCTGGCTCGCTTCAAATAACGCCATGGCCTCGACATGTGCCGTCTGAGGAAACATATCGAGAATCCCGGCACGTTTTAACCGGTAGCCCTGCTTGATCAATTCGACCGTGTCACGCGCCAGCGTTGCCGGGTTGCACGACACATATACCAGGCGCTCGGCGCCCAGCGCCTTGAGCTTGCGCACAACCTCATAGGCACCGTCACGCGGTGGGTCCAAGAGTACCGCACAAAAGCCTTCGACTGCCCACTCGGCATCAGTCAAAGGCTGGGATAAATCGGCCTGAAAAAAATGAGTGTTATGCAGATTGTTGCAAGCTGCGTTGGCGGCTGCACGCTCGACCATGGTCTGCACACCCTCCACCGCCACCACTTCGCGCACCACCTTGGCCAATGGCAGGGCAAAGTTGCCCAGGCCACAGAACAGGTCAAGTATCCGCTCATCCGGCTGCGGCTTCAGCCAATCCAGTGCTTGGGCGACCATGGCCTCGTTGACGCCGGCATTGACCTGAACGAAGTCGCCGGGTCGGTAGGCCAGTTCCAGATCCCAGCGCTCCAGGCGATAGCCCAGGGACTGATCGGCATTCACCGGTTGCGGCTCGCCTTCACCCTGCAGCCACAGTTGCGCGCCATGGAAAGCGCAGAACTCCTTGAGAATGGTCAGGTCCGCCTCGGACAACGGCGCCATGTGCCGCAGCAGCACCGCCAGCGAGGAGCCACTGAACAGTTCAACATGCCCCAGCGCCTGAGGTTTGCTCAAGCGCCGCAACATTTCCGGCAATCGCGTCATGATCGGCTGCAAGGGCTGTACCAGCACCGGACATTCGCTGATTGCAACGATGTCCTGACTGCCAGCAGCACGGAAACCGACTTCGAGTTTCCTGGCTTTCATGTCCCAACGCACCGCCACTCGGGCGCGACGCCGGTAACCGAATTCCGGACCGCTCAACGGCGCTGCCCACTCCTGAGGTTCGACACCGGCGACCTTGGATAATTGCTCGGCCAGCATGCGTTGTTTCAGTGCAAGCTGTTCGTCATGGGGCAGGTGCTGCACGCTGCAGCCACCACAGCGACCGAAGTGTGGGCAAGGTGCAGGGCGGCGCAGCTCACTGGCCTGAAACACCCGCTCGGTACGCGCCTCCACCACCTTGCCGTGAGTACCGAGCACTCGCGCTTCAACTTCTTCACCCGCCAAGGCCCCCAGGACAAACCAGGTGCGACCTTCAAAAAATGCGATCCCGCGGCCGTCATTGGCCAGGCGCTCGATCGTCAGACGCTGCTTCTTGCCAGTCGGGATCTGGGGTGCCTTGCTGCCGCCTGTCGGCTGGAAGCGCAGGCCTCTCTCGTGCTTGGCCATCAGTTGGCCGCGTCGAAAATGCCGGTCGACAGGTAACGGTCGCCACGGTCGCAGATGATCGCAACGATCACCGCGTTTTCAACTTCTTTGGACAGGCGCAGCATCGCTGCCACCGCACCGCCCGAGGACACGCCGCAGAAAATGCCTTCTTCACGAGCCAGGCGACGGGTCACGTCCTCGGCTTCGGCTTGCGCCATGTCGACGATGCGGTCCACGCGATCAGCCTGGTAGATTTTTGGCAGGTATTCCTGCGGCCAGCGGCGGATACCTGGGATGGCCGAGCCTTCCATCGGTTGCAGGCCGACGATCTGCACGCTGTCGCTCTGCTCTTTGAGATAGCGCGAAACGCCCATGATGGTGCCGGTGGTGCCCATGGAGCTGACGAAATGGGTAATGGTGCCTTGGGTCTGGCGCCAGATTTCCGGGCCGGTCGTGGTGTAGTGCGCTTCAGGATTGTCGCCGTTGGCGAACTGGTCCAGCACTTTGCCCCGACCTTCGGCTTCCATGCGCTGGGCCAGGTCACGTGCGCCTTCCATGCCTTCTTCCTGGGTTACCAGAATAAGTTCGGCACCGTAGGCGGTCATGGCGGCCTTGCGTTCGGCACTGGAGTTGTCCGGCATGATCAGGATCATCTGGTAACCCTTGATCGCGGCCGCCATCGCCAGCGCGATCCCGGTATTACCCGAAGTTGCCTCGATCAGCGTGTCGCCAGGCTGAATCTGCCCGCGCAATTCTGCACGGGTGATCATCGACAGCGCAGGACGGTCCTTGACCGAACCCGCCGGGTTGTTCCCTTCCAGCTTGAGCAGAAGAGTATTGCTGGTGGCGCCAGGCAGGCGCTGCAAACGAACCAGCGGGGTGTTGCCGACGCAATCGGCGATGGTTGGGTACTGCAATGTCATGGCGTATTCGCAATCCAGACTGCGGGGGCGCCCATCATACCGGCAAACCCGCAAAGGCCATATCACGCAAAGTGCAGTGCTTATGGCTTGTGGGAATAAGCAGCTAATTCAACATCCTGACGACTGCGTCGTGTTCAAGACGTAAAACTCATGCAGCTTGGCTTGCAACAACTGTTTGTCGGGCAGCTGGACCTGGTACTCCGCGATCAGCGCCGGAGAGAGGCTTCGATTAAGCGCGTACTCAACTACTTCGTCATCCTTGCTGGCACAAAGCAAGACACCTATCGCAGGGTTCTCGTGGGATTTACGCTCATGGCGATCCAGTGCCTCCAGATAAAAGTCCAGCTTACCAAGATATTCCGGCTCGAAACGACCGACTTTGAGCTCGATCGCCACAAGACAGTTGAGGCTGCGGTGGAAAAACAACAGATCAAGCGAGAAATCTCTCCCGCCGACTTGGAGCGGATACTCAGAGCCGACGAAGCAGAAATCGCGGCCGAGTTCGATCAGGAATTCCTTAAGGCGAGCCAGTAGCCCGTGATGCAAATCGGTCTCGGCATGGGCGCCCGACAGGCCGAGAAACTCAACCATGTATGCGTCACGGAAGATTTCCAACGCTGAGGGATGAGTTTTTCTCAGCGCGGCCGACACCTTCGCCGGCTCAGTGATGCTTCGTTCAAACAAGGCAGCTTTGAACTGTCGCTCCAGCTCACGCTTCGACCATTTTTCCTGGACGGTCATCCGCAGGTAAAATTCGCGTTCTTCCGGATGTTTGCTCTGACTCAGGATGACAATGTTGTGGGTCCAGGGTAATTGTCTCACCAGCGGTGAGACAATTACGTCATCGCGATATGTCTCATAGAACTGGCGCATGCGGAACAGATTTGGCCGGGTAAATCCACGCAATCCAGGCTGTGTCCAAGCCAAATGCTCGGCCAACTGGCTGATCACCGCATCGCCCCATTCAGCTTGCTCCTGCTTTCGACTGATATACGCACCGACCTGCCAATACAACTCGATCAGACAGGTGTTCACCGCTCGCATCGACTGTTGTCGAGCAGAATTAATCAGCTCCAACACTTCATCGAAACGGTCGTCGGAGGCGTTGCCGGGGACGGTACTTTCATTCATACCAGGCTCCATGGGGACAGTTATAGGCGAGAGCTTAAACCGTCAAGGAAGCTGGAAAATGCCAGCGACATCCTTTGGGAAATATCTTACAAAAAAACAGGAGCATTCCGGCATTCCAGTGGGGCCAGTAACGGCCTCTTAAGAGCAAGTCGAATCTTTGCACCGCCGCTCACACGGCGATTTGCGTCGTTCAGATGACTTGTGACCGACGCGGGTGCACTGTGGGAGTAGCGCAAGGAGCGGGCTCGCCCGCGAAGACAGCTGCGCTGACAGCGCCTTCATCCGCCACCAGTCGCATATTCAGCCGCAAACCAGTCCCGGTATTCTGCGCCCAGATACTTCCGCCCTGGCGCTGCACGGCATTGCGCGCGATGCTCAGGCCCAGGCCGAATCCGCCGTTGCCCGGGCGCGAACCGTCGAGCCGGGTGAAGGGTGAGAAGATTCGCTCAAGATCGGTTTCAGCCACGCCGCCGCCCTGATCCTCCAGCCACAGGTGCCAGAAGTTGCCGTCGCGCCGGCCTCCCAGGGTCACCACTGCTCCTTGGGGCGAATGGCGGATGGCGTTGCGCAGGATATTTTCCACCGCCTGGGCCAGGGTGTTGAGGTTGCCACGCACCCAACAGGAGGCATCCACGGTGCACACCAATTGCCCGCTCGGCCAGCAGCTCTCGTAGCAGGCATTTTCCGTGAGCATCTCCCACAGTGCCTGAATCTGGATCGCTTCATCGGGCAACGGTGCGCGCTCTGTGTCGAGCCACGCCAGCTGCAGGGTGTCCTCGACCAGCCGCTGCATGCCATCGACTTCCCGACCGATACGCTCGCGCAGTTGCGCCAGGTCCTGCTCGCTGTCGCTGGCCACCCGCAGGCGGCTCAGGGGCGTACGCAATTCGTGGGACAGATCGCGCAGCAGTTGCTGCTGCAGGGCCACTGTGCCCTGCAACCGCTCGGACATGTGATCGAAGGCGCGGCCCAGCTCTCCCAATTCATCCTGTCGATCAGTGGTGCGGCTCGACAGGCGCACGCCCAACTGGTCGGCACGCCAGGCATTGGCCTGTTCACGCAGGTTGTTCAGCGGTACCACCAGCAGGCGATACAGCCCGACGCACAGCAGCAAAGTGAACAGCCCGGGAATCACGCCATTGGTGATGACCCGCCAAAACAGCCGATACTGGCCAGGTACAAAACGTTGCGGCAACTCGATCACCAGGCTGCCCGCGGACGAGTCGCCAGGAAAGGGTACTCGCAGCCACGGCAGGCCTTTCTTGTGGATGGGCCAGTCGAGGCCGCGCAGAAAGGTCAGGTGCTGGATCTCTTTGTCCGTCAGCTCCTGGCTGCTTAACGACTGCAGATCCCCACTGATGACGCCGACCCACCCCGCTTCACGCTGGCGAATGCCCTGCAACCAGCTATCGACGCCGGTCTGCTGGCCCTGCTCCCAGGCGCGCTCGGCCTCGGCGGCGTAGCGCGTCAAGGTGCCCCGGGCTTCATCAGAGAGAAACTGATTGCGCTGTTCCATGTAGCGGCCCCAGGACCAGCTCAGCCAGATCATCAGCAAGCAGAACGCCACCAGCAAAAACGCCAGTTTCCAGAACAGCGAATGCCGCCCCGGCAGGTCAGACCACTTCATCAGCAGCACTCAAGACATAGCCTTTGCCCCAGACCGTGCGAACTTCGCGTTCCAAATAGTCGATGGCCTTGAGTTTGCGGCGAATCTGGCTGATGTGCATATCCAGGCTGCGATCGTGGGCGGCATAGCCGCGCTGCAGGACTTGCTGATAAAGGAAGGCCTTGCTCAATACTTCATCGCCGTTGCGGTTCAAGGTTTCCAGCAGGCGGTACTCGCTGCGAGTCAGGCCTGCGGCCCGATCCCGATAGACGACGTCAAAGCAGCCGTCGTCGAACCGCAGGCAGTCGGCCGCAGGCGCAGGGGCGACCGGCGCCGGTCGACGGTCCAGCGCCACCCGCCGCAATATCGCTTCGATACGCACCCGCAACTCCGCCATGCTGAACGGTTTGGGCAGGTAATCATCAGCCCCCAGCCGAAAGCCACTGATGCGATCGGCTTCCGCCCCGAGCGCCGACATCAGCAGCACCGGAGTCGAATGGCTCTCGCGCAACTGGGTCAGCGCCTTGAGCCCGTCCAGGCCTGGCAGCAGAATATCCATCAGCACTACGTCGAAGCGTTGCTCACGCGCCAGGTCCAGCCCCTCCTGGCCGTTTTGGCACCAGGTCACCTGGAAGCCGCTGCGCTCAAGATGCTCGTGCACATAGGCACCGAGAACGAGGTCGTCTTCGATGGAAAGTATGCGCGGATGATCGCTAGAGATGGGAGTCATGAGTATCTGCAAATAATTCTCAGTTGACAGATTATTCAAGATTGCCTCGCCAGGGGCAACACAAGCTTCGCCCCGGACCTCAATAGGCTGAGTGGGCCGACGAATGACCGGCACAATTTTTACGGGGATCGGCCGCGAGCAAATCGCTACACTGCGCACGTGGCGCGTACCGGACGTAAGCGCAGGTCATTAAATCGCTGGATGCAGGAGAGATGCGTGCTCAAGAAACTGGGAATAAAAGGCCGTGTATTGCTGCTGACGCTGTTGCCGACCAGCCTGATGGCACTGGTTCTGGGCGGCTACTTCATCTGGATGCAGCAGTCCGACCTGCAAACCCAGCTGATGCAGCGCGGCGAAATGATCGCCGAGCAACTGGCGCCACTGGTCGCCCCCGCCATGGGTCACCACAACAACGAGCTGCTCGAACGCATCGCCACCCAGTCGCTGGAGCAGCAGGACGTGCGCGCGGTCACCTTCCTCGCCGCCGACCGCACGCCGCTGGCTCACGCCGGCCCGACCATGCTCAATCAGGCCCCCCTGGGCGACGGCTCGCAACTGCTGCGCCGCAGCGGCAATGACGCGACGCGCTACCTGCTGCCGGTCTTCGGCAAGCACCGCAACCTGGCCGGCGACCTGATCCCCGACGAGGCTGATCGCCTGCTCGGCTGGGTTGAACTCGAACTGTCCCACAATGGCATGCTGCTGCGTGGTTATCGCAGCCTGTTTGCCAGCCTGCTGCTGATTGTCGCGGGCCTGGGCGGTGCGGCGCTGCTGGCCTTGCGCATGGGCCGTACCATCAACCGCCCGATCGGCCAGATCAAGCAGGCCGTGGCGCAACTCAAGGACGGCCACCTGGAGACCCGCCTGCCACCCCTCGGCAGTCAGGAGCTGGACGAACTGGCGGCGGGCATCAACCGTATGGCCGGGACCCTGCAAAACGCCCAGGAAGAACTCCAGCACAGCGTCGACCAGGCCACCGAAGACGTGCGCCAGAACCTGGAAACCATCGAAATCCAGAACATCGAGCTGGACCTGGCGCGCAAGGAAGCCCTGGAAGCGAGCCGGATCAAGTCCGAGTTCCTGGCCAACATGAGCCATGAAATCCGCACCCCGCTCAACGGCATCCTGGGTTTCACGCACTTGCTGCAAAAAAGCGAATTGACCCCGCGGCAACTCGACTACCTGGGCACCATCGAAAAGTCCGCCGACAGTCTGCTGGGCATCATCAACGAGATTCTCGACTTCTCCAAGATCGAAGCCGGCAAGCTGGTGCTCGACCATATTCCGTTCAACCTGCGCGACCTGTTGCAGGACACCCTGACCATCCTCGCCCCCGCCGCCCACGCCAAACAGCTGGAGCTGGTCAGCCTGGTTTATCGCGACACGCCGTTGTCGCTGGTAGGCGATCCGCTGCGACTCAAGCAGATCCTCACCAACCTGGTGAGCAATGCAATCAAGTTCACCCGCGAAGGCACCATCGTCGCCCGTGCCATGCTCGAAGATGAGCATGAAGACAGCGTGCAACTGCGCATCAGTATTCAGGACACCGGCATCGGCCTGTCGAGCCAGGACGTACGCGCCTTGTTCCAGGCCTTCAGCCAGGCCGACAACTCACTGTCGCGGCAACCCGGCGGCACCGGCCTGGGCCTGGTGATCTCCAAGCGCCTGATCGAGCAGATGGGCGGCGAGATCGGCGTCGACAGCACCCCGGGCGAAGGCTCGGAATTCTGGATCAGCCTGAGCCTGCCCAAGACCCGCGACGACGCCGAGGACCTGCCCGGCCCGCCGCTGCTGGGGCGCCGCGTTGCGGTGCTGGAGAACCATGAGCTGGCGCGCCAGGCCCTGCAGCATCAGCTGGAAGACTGCGGTCTTGCGGTGACGCCTTTCAACACGCTGGAAAGCCTGGCCAATGGCGTGACCGGTGTGCACCAGACCGAGCAGGCGATCGACCTCGCTGTGTTGGGCATTACCAGCAAAGACATGCCACCCGAACGCCTCAACCAGCACATCTGGGACCTCGAACACCTGGGCTGCAAAGTGCTGGTGCTGTGCCCGACCACCGAACAGACGCTGTTCCACCTGTCCGTGCCCAACCCCCACAGTCAGCTCCAGGCCAAACCGGCCTGCACCCGCAAACTGCGACGGGCGCTGTCCGACCTGGTCAACCCGCGCCACATCCGCAGCGAGCCGGACGAGCCGTTGTCCAGTCGGGCGCCCAAAGTGCTGTGTGTCGACGACAACCCGGCCAACCTGTTGCTGGTGCAAACCCTGCTCGAAGACATGGGCGCCAAGGTGCTGGCGGTGGAAAGTGGCTTTGCTGCAATCAAGGCGGTACAGAGCGAGACCTTCGATTTGGTGCTCATGGATGTGCAAATGCCCGGGATGGATGGGCGCCAGAGCACAGAAGCGATTCGCCAATGGGAGAGTGAGCGCCACTGCACGCCGCTGCCGATCGTCGCGCTGACCGCCCATGCCATGGCCAACGAAAAACGCGCCCTGCTGCAAAGCGGCATGGATGACTACCTGACCAAGCCGATCAGTGAGCGGCAACTGGCGCAGGTGGTGTTGAAGTGGAGTGGCCTGGCCCTGCGCAATCAGGGGCCCGAACGCGCGGGCGATCGACACAGCGGCGCCCCGGAACTGCAGGTGCTCGATCACGAGGAAGGCTTGCGCCTGGCTGCCGGCAAGGCAGACCTGGCGGCGGATATGCTGGCCATGTTGCTCGCGTCCCTGGAAGCCGACCGCGAAGCCATTCGGTTTGCCCGGGACATCGACGACCACAACGCGCTGATCGAGCGGGTCCACCGGCTGCATGGTGCGACCCGCTACTGTGGCGTGCCGCAATTGCGCGCCGCCTGCCAACGCAGCGAAACCCTGCTCAAGCAGCAAGACCCGCGCGCCTACAGTGCCCTCGAGGAGCTCGACCGGGCGATCAATCGCCTGGCGGCACAGGCCCGCATCAACGCCTGACCGAACGCTGATCAACCGGAGGATCCGATGCGCACCCTTTTATTCAGCAGCCAGACCTACGACCGCGACAGTTTTCTTGCCGCCGAGCTCCCCGCCGACCTCGAACTGCAGTTTCAACCCGCGCGCCTGAGCATCGATACAGTGGCCCTGGCTGAAGACCACGAGGTGGTTTGCGCCTTCATCAATGATGACCTCAGCGCGCCCGTGCTCGAACGCCTCGCTGCGGGAGGCACGCGCCTGATCGCGCTGCGCTCGGCCGGCTACAACCACGTCGACCTGGCCGCGGCCAAGCGTCTGGACCTGCCCGTCGTGCGCGTGCCCGCCTACTCGCCGCATGCCGTGGCCGAACACGCGGTAGCGCTGATCCTGGCGCTCAATCGGCGCCTGCACCGCGCCTACAACCGCACCCGCGAAGGGGATTTCAGCCTGCACGGCCTGACCGGCTTCGATCTGGTGGGCAAAACCGTCGGCATTGTCGGCACCGGGCAGATCGGTGCGACTTTGGCGAAAATCATGCACGGGTTTGGCTGCCAGTTGCTGGCGTATGACCCCTACCCCAACCCGCAGGTCGAAGCCCTCGGCGCTCGCTACCTGAGCCTGCCGCAATTGCTCGCCGAGTCGCAGATCATCAGCCTGCACTGCCCGCTCAACGACCAGAGCAAGCACCTGATCAACCGTGAATCACTGGCGCACATGCAACCCGGCGCCATGCTGATCAACACCGGGCGCGGTGGCCTGGTGGATACGCCGGCACTGATTGACGCACTCAAGGATGGGCAACTGGGTTACCTGGGCCTGGATGTCTATGAAGAGGAGGCGCAACTGTTTTTCGAGGACCGCTCCGACCTGCCGTTGCAGGATGACGTGCTGGCGCGGCTGCTGACCTTTCCGAACGTGATCATTACCGCGCACCAGGCCTTCCTGACGCGCGAAGCATTGGGCGCGATTGCCGCCACTACATTGCAGAATATTGCCGCGTGGGCGGCCGGAACCCCGCAAAATCAGGTGGATGCCGGTTGAACCGGATCGAAGGTCGAAGGCCCACACCATGATCAGCGGATGTCCGTGCTAGCATGCCGCGCATATTTGGAGGACCCATGGTCGAACACGATTTCCGCTATACCCTGATGAACCCGCAGCACACCCTCACCGAATGCCGCGCCCTGGTCCCAGGGCGTTATCAGGTCACCGGCAACGGTGGCTCGATTCGCAACAATGACGTGCTGGTCGTGACGCTCAAAGGCAGCAAGGACCTGGCCATGCGCCTGACCGTGGAAACGGTTCGCCACCTGATCAACCCACCCGGGCAATGGGTGGCGGTGGCCAGTGGCCCGGTGTTCGGCGAACTGGCGATCCACACCTGGAAAGTCAACTGCGACAGTTGTGCCAAAGAGCTGAGTTTCGAGTTTGCAGTCGACGCCAAGCTGGGCAACAAGGCTGAAAAGCCAGCTGCCACTGCGCGGATCGCCGAGTTGGGCTGGAGCACTGTCGGTCAGAAGCACCTGTGCCCGAAATGCCAGGAGCCTGCGTGATGAAACGCCTTGCCCTGACCGCATTGGTTGGCGCCAGCCTGCTGGGCTGCGCCGCTCAACCGGTGCAACTGCAACAGAACCGCAGCTACATTCTGGAGTGGATCGGCGAACGTCCTTTGATGGACTACAGTCACCTGACAATCACCCTGGGTGACGACGGTCGTGCCTATGGCAATGGCGGCTGCAACCACTGGTTCGCGCCCTACACCCTGGAAGGCGACAAGCTGAGCTTCGGCAAGGTCGGCAGCACCCGCAAACTCTGCGCGCCGGCGTTGATGGAGCAGGAGAAACGTTTTCTCCAGGCCCTGGAGCACGTGCAGCGCTGGGATGTGTCACCGATCGACCAGGTGCGCTTCTGGCCGGCTGAAGGCAAGCCGATGCGCTGGTGGCTTGAAGAGGGTTAAATCCTGAAAAGATCGCAGCCTTCGGAGACCGCTGAACACCGTAGGAGCTGCCGAAGGCTGCGATCTATTCCTGAGCCCCCTTAATTCCTGGCCTGCAACGCCTCCAGCTTCGCCAGCAGCCCCGCCGCTGTCTGCTCACCCATCAATTGCTCACGCACCTTGCCCTTGTCGTCGATGATGTAGGTCACCGGCAACGCCTCGCTACGCGGCACCTCGAACAGCTCTGCAGGATCCTGTGCCAGCACCGTGAAGCCGATGCCCAGCTTCTCACTGGCGCTTTTCAGTTCTTCGCCCTGCACGTTATCGAAGTTGACCCCGAACACGCCGATGTTTTTGTCCTTGAGCTGCTCGGCCAGGGCATTGAGTTCTGGAATCTCGGTGCGGCACGGCCCGCACCACTCGGCCCAGTAGTTGAGCACCAGCCATTGTTTGTCCAGACGCTCGGCAGCCACTTTCCGGCCGTTCTGGTCGACCCCGTAATCGTTGCCACACCCCCCCAGCAATAATGTGCCGATGATCACCAGTGTCGCTGCCAGTCGTCTGTTCATGTCGTGATCCTTGTCAAAAAAAGAATACTGCCGCGACCCATTGCCTCCCGAGGTTCTGGAATACGCGCCGCACAGTTAGAATAGCCGCCACCTTACGCAAGATGCGACCCGCACATGACCGATCTGACGCTTTATCACAACCCGCGCTGCTCGAAATCCCGCGGTGCGCTCGAACTGCTCCAGGCCCGCGGCCTGACACCTGAGGTAGTGCGCTACCTGGAAACGCCGCTGGACGCCGCGCAAATCCAGAGCCTGCTGAAAAAACTCGGCATCGGCGCCCGGCAACTGCTGCGCTCCGGCGAGGACGAATACAAGACCCTCAACCTGGCCGACGCCAGCCTCAGCGAAGCACAATTGATCGCAGCCATCGCCGCGCACCCGAAGCTGATGGAGCGGCCGATTCTTGAGGTAGGCGACAAAGCCGTGATCGGCCGGCCACCGGAGAACGTGCTGGAGTTGCTGCCGTGAGCGCGCCGTACATTCTGGTGCTGTATTACAGCCGCAGTGGCTCGACCAATGAAATGGCCCGGCAGATCGCCCGTGGCGTTGAGCAGTCCGGGATGGAGGCTCGCTTGCGAACTGTCCCGGCGATCTCCACCGAATGCGAGGCCGTATCGCCAGATATTCCGGCAGAAGGTGCGCTGTATGCGAGCCTCGACGACCTGAAAAACTGCGCAGGCCTGGCGCTTGGCAGCCCGACTCGCTTTGGCAACATGGCCGCGCCACTCAAGTATTTTCTCGACGGCACCAGCAACCTGTGGCTGACCGGCGCTTTGGTCGGCAAGCCGGCCGGTGTATTCACTTCCACCGCGAGCCTTCATGGCGGCCAGGAAACCACGCTGCTCTCGATGATGCTGCCGTTGCTGCACCACGGCATGTTGATCACCGGCCTGCCGTACAGCGAATCGGCCCTGCTGGAAACCCGCGGAGGCGGTACGCCCTATGGTGCCAGTCACCACGCCGGGGCAGATGGCAAAAGCGGCCTGAATGAACACGAAGTGGCGCTGTGCCGGGCGTTGGGCCTGCGGCTGGCAAAGACTGCGCAAAAGCTGGGGAACTGACGTGGCGAAAAAGCCGAAGGTATTGCCGTCCATTGAATGGCTCGAACCGCGGGTTCGGGCCATGCGAGTGATCAGCCTGCTGTGCTATCTGGGGCTGGTGGGCTTGCTGTGCGTTTATTACCTGCTGATCGCCGACCTGCATGGCGCGCGACCGTGGGTAATCCTGCTGATCGAGCTGGTGCCGCTGTTGCTGCTGGCACCAGGGATGATCCTGGGCAGCGCCCGCGGGCATTCGTGGATGTGTTTTGTGGTGAACCTGTATTTCATCAAGGGCGCACTGGCGGCCTATGACCCGAACCGGCAATTGTTTGGCCTGTTGGAGATGGGCGCGAGCGTGGCGGTGTTCTGCTCGGCACTGATGTATGTGCGGTGGCGGTTTCAGCTCAATCGCAAGTTGGCGGGTGAAGGTGACATCTCCGTCGCCTGATAGATCGCCTTCGCGGGCAAGCCCGTTCCCACAGGGGATTTGTGCACAACCCCAATCCCCGGCGGGAGCGGGCTTGCTCGCGAAGGGTTCAACTCGCTCTCAATGATTCACGGTATATGCCAGCATCATCGAAATCTGGCTCATCGCCCGCCCGCCACTCTGCTCATGCCACTGGTTGAACACATCCTGCACCAGGGCCAGGTCGCGCTGGCTGGTCGGGACCTTGTCGACGATCTTTTGCGCATTCAATCCCGCCACCACGTCATAGCTCGGCACGAACGTGTCCTTGCCGACCATCCGCAGGAATCTCGGCGCCGACAGCCCGCCCAACTGATGGCCACGCTTTTTCAGGAAGGTCCACAGCCCGACGATATCGGTCACCGGCCAATCGGCAATCATCGCCCCGAAACTGCCCTGCTCGTGGGCGACATCGAGGATGAACTGCGCGTTGCGCGGCACGCTCTTGAGTTTGCCCAAATGCCGGATGATCCGCGCATCCTGCATCAGGCGCTCCAGATGTTCGGCACTCATCAGCACGACTTTTTCCGGGTCGAACCTGAAGAACACTTCCTCGAAGACCGGCCATTTGGCGTCCACCAGACTGTGCTTGAGCCCGGCGCGGAAAACGCGCAAGGCCATGGTGGACAGGTAACGATCATCACTGATCTTGCGCAACTGCGCAGGTGACTTGGGAACGGGCAGATGGGCTTCCAGTTCAGCTGCCGAACCGAAGCGGTTCAGGCAGTATTCGTGTAGCCACTTGTAATCGCGCATGCCCTCTCCTGAGGATTAAAAAAGTAAAACCGGTGTTTTGATCAGAGGTTGACAACGTTGACGAACCGCGACGCGGCGGCTTCATCGATCTTGAGACTGGTGAAGTCGAACAAGGTGCGATCGGCCAGCTGTGACGGGATCACATTCTGCAAGCTGCGGAAAATGCTCTCGGTGCGTCCCGGGGTCTTGCGCTCCCACTCCAGCAGCATGTCCTTGACCACCTGACGCTGCAGGTTCTCCTGAGAACCACAGAGGTTGCACGGAATGATCGGGAATTGCTTGAAGTCCGAATAAGCCTGGATGTCCTTTTCGTTGCAATACGCCAGCGGGCGAATCACCACGTTGCGGCCATCATCGGCGCGCAATTTTGGCGGCATGGCCTTGAGCGAGCCATTGAAGAACATGTTCAGGAAAAACGTTTCGACAATGTCGTCGCGGTGATGACCGAGGGCCATCTTGGTCGCGCCAATTTCATCGGCAAAGGTGTACAGCGTGCCACGGCGCAAGCGCGAGCACAGCGAGCAAGTGGTCTTGCCTTCCGGGATCAGTTCCTTGACCACCGAATAAGTGTCTTTCTCGACGATGTGATACTCGACGCCCAACTCCTTCAAGTAGGCCGGCAGGACATGCTCGGGGAAACCCGGCTGCTTCTGGTCCATGTTCACGGCGACGATGTTGAACCTGATCGGAGCCACCTTCTGCAAATGCAGCAGCACATCGAGCATGGTGTAACTGTCCTTGCCGCCGGACAGGCACACCATCACCTTATCGCCATCTTCGATCATGTTGAAATCGGCGACAGCTTCACCCGCCTGGCGGCGAAGGCGCTTCTGCAGTTTGTTCTGGTTGACGGTAAGAGTGCCCATGACGCGAAATCCGTGAGGTGTGACGAAAGGCGAGCATTTTACGCAAAAAGCCGATCTCGGCGTAATACCCCGGCCAACACACAAACCCATCGCGATTAAGTCGGGCATTTACAGCGCAATTTGCTCTAAGCCCTATCACCTCTACGGTTAAGTCCTTCCTATACTGCGACATAAGGTCGCATGACTATCCAGACCTATCCCTTACTTGGCCACCTTGGCCCGTAGGCGCTCCACCGGGGGGCGATGGTAAAAACAAGAGGAGTGACTGGCATGATCCATCACGTAGTGGGGCTCTTCACCCACCCTGACCAAGAATGGAAAGAGATCCGTGGCGACCAGGAGGAAAGCATCAGCCACATGTATCTCACACACACCCTGATTCTCGCGGCGATTCCGGCCGTGTCGGCGTTTATTGGCACCACCCAGGTGGGTTGGGTCATCGGCAACCGGGCACCCGTGATGCTGACCCAGGAAAGCGCGCTGTGGATGACCATCATGTCTTACCTGGCGATGCTTGGCGGCGTGGCCGTGATGGGCGCGTTCGTGCACTGGATGGCTCGCACCTATGATGCCAACCCGAGCCTGGCCCGCTGTGTTGCCTTCGCGACCTATACCGCAACGCCGCTGTTCATTGGCGGCCTGGCGGCGCTGTATCCGCACATGTGGCTGGGAATGGTCGTCGGCACCGCAGCCATTTGCTACACCGTGTACCTGTTGTATGTCGGCCTGCCGACCTTCATGAACATTCCATCGGACGAAGGTTTCCTGTTTTCGAGTTCTGTACTGGCCGTAGGGTTGGTGGTGCTCGTGGCCATCATGGCGTTCACGGTGATTGTTTGGGGACTGGGCGTGGGGCCCGTCTATACCAACTGACTTCTTATAAAAAATATCTGCCAATACAGGCCGCCGTAAGGCGGCCTCTTAATGTCCGGGATTTGATCGGCCACGACCATTCGGCGCCCGGACGATTCGCAACCACCCGGGGTTGCGGCATACTCGACGTCTCTGGAGACCCATCAAGCATGCCCGAGCAACTCAATACCCGCGTCGAAGATTGCTACCAACTCGCTGAATCCTTCTTTAAACGTTCATTCAAACGCCCTGTGGTGAGCCTCAAGCTGCGCGGGCAGAAAGCCGGTGTCGCGCATTTGCACGAGAACCTGCTGCGCTTCAACCCGCAGCTGTATCGGGAAAATACCGACGATTTCCTCAAGCAGACCGTGGCTCACGAAGTGGCGCACCTGATTGCCCATCAACTGTTCGGCGACCGCATCCAGCCCCATGGCGAAGAGTGGCAGCTGATCATGCGCGGGGTTTACGAACTGCCGCCCAACCGCTGCCACACCTATGACGTCAAACGACGCAGTGTCACCCGCTATATCTACAAATGCCCGTGCGCCGACAGTGACTTCCCGTTTTCTGCCCAGCGTCACGGCCTGGTGAGGCAGGGCCGCCGGTATCTGTGCCGCCGGTGCCGCAACACCTTGGTGTTCAGTGGGGAGATGCGGGTCGAGTAGTACCTTTTTTTTGCAGTGACAGTGCCGGCCCCATCGTGAGCAAGCTTTGCTTCCACAGGGCAATGGCTAAGTGAAGGCTATCCTGTGGAAGCAAACTTGCTTTCACAGGGCAATGGATGAGTGAAGGCTTTGCCTGTGGGAGCAAAGCTTGCTCGCGATGCCGTGCTCAAGGCCGCTACAGAACCACCTTGGCACGCCGTAAGTCCAGGATCCGCTCGGCGCTGAACCCCAACTCCCGCAACACCTCATCCGTATGTGCCCCCAGCTGCGCACCGATATGCCTGGGCTCCGGCAAGCCTTCAGAGAACTTCAGCGCACAGGCGATCTGCGCCTGGGTCGTGCCATCTCCGCGGGGCACCTGCGTAACCACCTGGCGCGCTTGCAGTTGCGGATGCCGCACCGCCTCACCCAGGCTCAATACCGGCTCGACGCATGCATCGAGCTCGGCAAACAGCGCGCTCAATTCGGCAAAGTCGTGTTTCTCGAATTCAATCCTCAACGCGTCCTTGAGCTTTTTCTGATGCTCCGGTTGTGGTGACAGCGCCAGTTTAGCCATGTCTTCCAGGCCCAACGCCGTACACAACTGCTTCATGAACGCAGGCTCCAGGCTCCCCACCGACAACCAGCGCCCGTCGCGAGACCTGTAGTAATCGTAGAAACTGCCACCATTGAGTACCTGGTTTTCCCGCGCAGGCTCCTCACCACAGGCCAGGAAACCCGCACCAGACATGGCATTCAGGGTGAACGCGCAATCGGTCATGCTGACATCCAGGTATTGCCCCAGGCCCGTCTGCTGGCGCGCAATCACCGCAGCCAGCAGGCCGATCACACCATGCAGCGAGCCTCCCGCGATGTCGGCCACCTGCATGCCCAGTGGCAATGGCCCACTGTCGGCCCGGCCGGTATGGCTGGCCAGCCCCGCCAGCGCCAGGTAATTGATGTCGTGGCCGGCGCGATCCTTGTAGGGGCCGGTCTGGCCGTAACCAGTGATCGATACATAAATCAGCCTGGGGTTGATTGCCTTGAGGGCTTCATAACCCAGGCCCAAGCGCTCCATGACCCCAGGGCGAAACTGCTCGAGCAGGATGTCGTGGTCGTGCAGCAACTGCCTGATGACTTCCAGGGCTTCAGGCTGCTTGAGGTCCAGCGCCAGGCTGCGCTTGTTGCGATTGAGATAAGCATGGCTCGCCGACACACCCTGGTCGTGGGGTGGCAACACCCGGAGCAGGTCCATGCGAGTCGGCGACTCGATGCGCAACACGTGCGCCCCCATGTCCGCCAGCAACAGCGAGGCGAACGGCCCGGGTAACAGCGTCGAAAAATCCAGGATCTTCAGTGAAGCCAGTGGCCCGAACATGAGTAACCTCCAATGCGTTCCCCCAAGCCTAGGCAGACGATGGCATTGCAGCAATTACCGGATGCATCAGTCGCAGTGACCGTTGCGCTCAAATCCCAACCATGAAAAACCCGCCGAAGCGGGTTTTGTCAAAACAGCAGTCTTATTTGACGTTGCTTGGGGTCGGACCTTCGGCTACGCCCAGGTCGTCCTCTTCACGCTCTTCGGCAATACCACGACCGCCGGAAGCCAGTTCGGCTTGCATGACATCGACGTCCAGTTCCTTGACCCACTTGGCCACGACCAGGGTCGCAACGGCGTTGCCCACCAGGTTGGTCAGGGCTCGGGCTTCAGACATGAAGCGGTCGATACCAAGGATCAGCGCCAGGCCGGCAACTGGCAGGTGGCCAACGGCGGACAAGGTCGCGGCCAGCACAATGAAACCGCTCCCGGTCACGCCGGCAGCCCCTTTGGAGGACAGCAGCAACACCACCAGCAGGGTGATCTGGTGAGTGATGTCCATGTGGGTATCGGTTGCCTGGGCAATGAACACCGCAGCCATGGTCAGGTAGATGGCTGTACCGTCGAGGTTGAACGAGTAGCCGGTCGGGATCACCAGACCTACCACGGATTTCTTAGCGCCCAGACGTTCCATCTTGATCAGCATGCGCGGCAGTACCGATTCCGAAGAAGAAGTACCCAGCACGATCAGCAGTTCTTCACGGATGTAGCGAATCACTTTCAGCACGCTGAAGCCGTGGGCGCGGGCGATACCGCCCAATACGATCAGGATGAACAGCAGGCAGGTGATGTAGAAGCAGGCCATCAGTTGACCCAGCTGCACCAGCGAGCCAACGCCGTAGGCACCGATGGTGAATGCCATCGCACCGAAGGCACCGATGGGCGCAAGCTTCATGATCATGTTGATGATGTTGAACATGACATGGGCAAAGCGATCAATGAAGTCCAGCAGCGGCTTGCCGTAGGCACCCAGGCGATGCAGGGCGAAACCGAAGATCACCGAGAACATCAGCACTTGCAGGATGTCGCCAGTGGCGAACGCACCCACGATGGTGGAAGGGATCACATTCAGCAGGAAGCCAACGACGCTTTGATCAGCACCAGCCGCCACATACTGGGCGACTTTGGACGCATCCAGAGTGCTCACATCAATGTGCATGCCGTTGCCTGGCTGCACGATGTTCACCACCACCAGGCCAACCAGCAGGGCGATGGTCGAAACGATTTCGAAATAGAGCAGCGCGTAACCGCCAGTCTTGCCGACCGACTTCATGTTCTGCATGCCAGCAATACCGCTGACGACGGTGCAGAAGATGATGGGGGCAATGATCATTTTGATCAGTTTGATGAACCCGTCACCCAGCGGCTTGAGGGCTACGCCGGTCTGCGGATAGAAGTGACCGAGCAGGATGCCGATGGCGATGGCAACGATCACCTGGAAATACAGGGATTTGTACAGTGGCTGACGAGTCGTCATTGCAAAGTTCCTCAAGAGTGCCCGCGAACAACATCCATCTGTTGTCCCTGACACCTGAATTGCGAACCCTCCTGCACTGGAGGGATTTGTTTTTTCGAGCTGCGCGATGGCAGACATCTACCCGTTACATCGCAAGGCCCGTGCCACCTTTATAAAACTGCCTGCAAGCCGTTGGACATCAAGCCTTGCAAGTTTTTCAGCATCCCCGGGGCGCCGGGCGCAAGTGGCGGATTTCCGCCCATCAGCCCGATGACGTCCGGTAAATTGGCGGATATCCGCCTTGTTGAGACGCCAGTCTCGTGTCTACTATCCGCCGTTCAACGGACGGACTTTCACTCTATGCGCGAACGCACCATCGCCAGCCACTTCGCCCGCGCCGCCCTCGGTGGTGCTCGCCGAAGCGGGTACGATTATTCAGGCCTGCTCCAGCAACTGGGCATTAGTCCCGAGCTGCTTGAGGAGCCCCGTGCGCGGATTGCTCCAGAGCAATTTACCCGACTGCTCCAGGGACTATGGGCAGCGCTGGATGACGAATTTCTCGGTTTCGGGCCAACAGTCAGTCGGCCCGGCAGCTTCGCGATGATGTGTCACGCCCTGATCCACTGCCGTAATCTGGATAAGGCCCTGCATCGCGGCTTATTGTTTTATAGCCTATTCCCCGACGGCCCGCGCCTGACCATCAGCCGCGAGGGCGAAATGATCCGCCTCAGCCTGGACGATTCGCAGTTCCGTGATCCGGACCACTTCCTCACCGAAAGCCAGCTGATGGTCTGGCATCGACTGGGTAGCTGGCTGATTGGCCAGCGCATCCTGCTGGAACAGGCGACATTCAGCTATGCGCGTCCCGAACACGGCGCCGAATATGACCTGCTGTTCTCCTGCCCCCTCGAATTTGCCGCCAGGCAGAGCAGCCTGGTGTTCCACAGCCGTTACCTGGATAGGCCGCTGTTGCAGGACGAGCGCACCCTCAAGCACTTTCTGCAGCGCTCGCCTGCCGACCTGCTGGCACGCCCCGACGATGGCAACAGCTTGAGCAGCCGGCTGAGACGACTGCTCAGTCGGGACAGTTCGCGCTGGCCTGACCTGGAAGCAGTGGCCGCGCACCTGAACATCAGCCCGCAGACCCTGCGCAGGCATTTGCGCGAGGAAGGTACAAGTTTTCAGGGGTTGAAGGATCAACTGCGCCGGGACATCGCGATTTACCACCTGAGCCGCTCAGACCTGTCGTTGCAACAGATCGCCGAACAACTGGGATTCTCCGAGCCCTCGGCGTTCCACCGGGCGTTCAAGAAATGGACCGGATTGACGCCGGGAGCCTATCGGGCGCAGGAAAACTGAGCACTCTAGAGCACCGGAAAATGAATCCGGAACGCCGCCCCACCCATGGGCGAGTCGTCGAGGGTCAGCTTCGCGCTGTAGCTTTCGATGATGTCCTTGACCACGGCCAGGCCGATCCCCTGCCCCGGATGCTGACGATCCAGACGCTCGCCACGCCGCAGAATTCGCGCACGCTGGTCCGAAGGCACACCGGGACCGTCATCCTCGACGCACAATTCGATGCCCTCTGCGGTGTCGCGCATACTGACTCGCACCTTACCCAGGCACAGGCGATAGGCGTTCTCCAGCAGGTTGCCCAACATTTCCAGCAGCGCCCCCTGTTCTATTGGCACATAGCAAGGCTCTGGCAGGTCAAAGGACACCTGCACACGCTTGTCGCGATACACCTTGTCCAACGTGTCACACAGGCTTTGCAATACCGGGCGCAAGAGCACCTGATGGCGTACCAGACCACTCTTGCGCAGGCTGGCCCGTTGTAACTGGTAGCTGATCTGCTGGCTCATGCGCTCAATCTGGGTTTGCAGCACCCAGGCCTGTTCGCGATTTTCAGGACGCTGCGCCATGTCTTCGCTGACTCCCTGAAGAACAGTCAGGGGCGTTTTCAGGCTATGGGCCAGGTCATCGAGGGAATCACGGTAGCGACTGCGTTGCTCACGTTCACCGTGCAGCAAACGGTTGAGGGAGCCGGTCAGACGCAGCAGTTCACGGGGATGTTGCTCACTCAGGCTTTCACGGGTTCCGCCTTCGATTTCGTCCAGTTCCTGGCTCAGCCGGCGCAACGCGCGCAAGCCCCAGGTCAGGCCGATCCACAGCAACGCCAGCAGCACCAGCAGTGCAGCGCCGAAGCCCAGGTAGAGATTTTCCCGCAGCCCGTCGAGGGTGAACTCGTACTCACGTACCGGCTGCAAAGCGACGATACTGAACGCCGCGCTCTGGCCGCCGAGCAACTTGACCTCGACGTCGTAGACGAAAAACTCCTGGCCATTGGCTTCGCGAATTCTGGCGAACTCGTTGCCGCGCCCGTCGTAACGGGGCGTGTAATTGATGTGTTCCTCCTGGGTACCGTTCGAGCGCCAGACCAGGTGACCATCGCGATCGTAGATGTAACCCAGCAGCCGGCCGTCAGTCAGGTTGAACCGCTCGTCAGGCAGTTGCTCCGGCATCTTCAGTCGGTTGTCTTCAACACGGGCGGCAGAGATCAACGTGGTGACGTCCGACGCCAGGCGCTGTTCGATGGAGTCTTGCAATGCCAGACTGAAAGCGCCCTGCATCGCCGGCAGTAACGCCAGCATGAACAACACTGCCAGGATCGTGGCAGCGAGCATCAAGCGCACACGTAGCGAACGAATCAAGTGCAGCGCTCGGTAAACAGGTAGCCGAGGCCACGGACGGTATCGATCGGTTTAAATCCGCCAGGCCCCTCGAGCTTGCGGCGCAGGCGTCCCACCAAGACTTCAATGACGTTCGGATCGCGCTCGTCATCATCAGGGTAGAGTTGCTCCATCAAGCGGTCCTTGGGTACCACCTGCTGATGGTGGCGCATCAAATACTCCAGGATGCGGTACTCATAGGCGGTCAGTGCCAACGGTTGATCATCCAGGCAGGCCTGCTTGCGATTGAGGTCGAGCAGCAACGGCCCAGCCACGATCGTTGACTGGGTAAAGCCACTGGAGCGGCGCAACAGGGCATTGAGCCGGGCGTCCAGCTCCTCGAACTGAAACGGCTTGACCACGTAATCGTCGGCGCCAGCGGCAAGGCCTTCGACTTTATCCTGCCAATTACCGCGGGCGGTCAGAATCAGGATGGGAAAGACCTTGCCCTGCGAACGCAACTGGCGAATAAGGTCGAGCCCGCCCATGCCTGGCAGCCCCAAGTCGATCACCGCGAGATCATGGTTGAATTGCTCGGCCTGGTAGAGGGCCTCTTCCGCATTGGCCACGGACTGCACCACATGACCACTGTCCGTGAGGCGGGTTTGCAGGTGATGGCGCAACAGCGCTTCATCTTCTACGACCAGCAATTTCATAACGCCCTCCCAGGCACACATCAACATCTGCCGAGGCACGACAGCGCACCTCTATGGTTAACACGGCGACGCCGCATCCCCCTGTTCAGGTTGATACGGCGCAAACCTTTCGCGATGTACCGCTTAGAAAGCGTAGTTCGCCGCCAGATACGTCTGGGCGCTGCTGGTCAAATCCACCGAGCCCTTCTTGCTACCGCCACGGCTCAATTCGGTGCTGGCATTGCTACGTAGATAACGGTAACCCAGTTCCAACGAGGTTTTTTGAGAAACCTGTTGCAAGATCCCCAACTGCCCTCCGATGGCATAGCCAATATTGCTGTCGCGGCTGAAGCCTCGTGTTTCCTGCGACAATTTGGCCAAACCGGCGGTGGCACCGCCAAACAGCTTGGTGCTACCGCCCACCGGGTAGAACACATCATAGCTACCCAAGAGGTTTTCCTGGCGCAGGTTCAGGCCGTCGTGGTTCATGTCCGACACGTTGTCGTATGTGGCGTAGTAGCGACCTTGGCTGTTTTGCTGACCGACGCGAACACCAAAAGTAGTGCTTTTGTCGATCGCGGCGGCGCTCGGGTGGTTGAAGTTGCTGTTCATGGCATGGGACTTTTTGATCTTGTCGCTGGTCTGTCCAAGAGTAAAGCTGACGAAGTTGTCATTGGCCATGGCAGCGGTACTCGCGCCCATAACGGTGATAGCCAGCAGCAATTTTTTGAATCCAGTCATTAGGTGTTTCCTTGTGTTGTCATGTGCTTGTTGGGTATGGGAGAAGATTACTCAGCTCGCCCTGAACTCACCCTGAACACCTTCTGAACCTGGGCTGAACCAGACAGAACCGACCTTTTTCGATGACTGACTTGCGGGAGATCCAACCATGCGCGCGTTTCTTGCCCTCGTATTAATCGCCTTGAGCGGACTCAGCCAGGCGGCCATCCAGACCCGGGAAATCCTCTACCAAAGCGCCGACGGCACCCGGCTCATCGGTTATTACGCCTACGACGACTCGATCAAGGGCCCGCGCCCGGGGGTTGTGGTGGTGCATGAATGGTGGGGACTCAACGACTACGCCAAACGCCGCGCCCGCGATCTGGCAGGCCTGGGATACAGCGCCCTGGCCATCGACATGTATGGCGATGGCAAGAACACCGAGCACCCCAAAGACGCCATGGCCTTCATGCAGGCCGCTCTCAAGGACAGCTCGACGGCGAGTGGGCGCTTTCAGGCCGGGCTTGACCTGTTGAAACAACAACCGCAGACCGACCCACAAAAACTCGCGGCCATCGGTTACTGCTTCGGTGGGGCGGTGGTGCTCAACGCCGCACGCCAGGGCGTGCCGTTAGCGGGTGTGGTGAGCTTCCATGGTGCGCTGGTAACCCAGACGCCGGCGTCACCCGGAACCGTGAAGGCGAAAATCCTGGTGGAGCACGGGGCATTGGACAGCATGGTCACTGCCGACAACGTCGCGGCATTCAAGACGGAAATGGACAAGGCCGGCGCGGACTACCGCTTCGTCAGCCTGGAAGGCGCCAAGCACGGCTTCAGCAATCCGGATGCCGACCGCCTCGGTCACGGGGAGCATGGCGGGCCGGATATCGGTTACAACAAGGCTGCCGATGAAAAATCCTGGGCGGACATGCAGGCCTTTCTCAAGACAATCTTTTCCTGACTGAAAGGTGAGAACGTCTGGGTGGCGAGGCAGCGTCCTTGTCACCCGGAGCAGCCAAAAGCTCTTCGACTCTACCCAGCCAGGAGGCAACCCGGCAAAATGCCTGACATGAACCATTCCCCCGCCCTGCCCGCCTGCTGCACGCCACTCGACGCTCATTGGCCACTGCCGTTTGCGCTGCCCGAAACTGTCCTGCTCAGCACTCACTTCGACAGTACGCTGCTGACCAACGATGACTTTGCACGCAGTGCCATCGCCGTGCCTGCCAGCATCCAGCGCTCGGTCGCCAAACGCCAGGCGGAGTTTCTCGCCGGGCGGGTGTGTGCCCGGGCGGCGTTGCAGCAACTGGAGGGGCTGGATTTCAGCCCGGCGATAGGTGAAGACCGGGCGCCGGTCTGGCCGGCGCACATCAGTGGTTCGATCACCCACAGCACCGGGCGTGCAGCAGCGATCGTCGCGAAAAAAGCCCACTGGCGCGGCCTGGGCATGGACTTGGAAAATATCCTGAACCCGGAGCGAGCCGAACGGCTGGCCGGGGAAATACTGACGGCACCTGAATTAAAGCGCATGGCGGCCGGTCGGCGCGAGCAGCTGGCGATGCTGGTGACGCTGACGTTCTCGGTAAAGGAAAGCCTGTTCAAGGCCTTGTATCCGATCGTGCAGCAGCGTTTTTACTTCGAGCATGCCGAAGTGCTCGAGTGGGACGAAGCCGGGGAGGTGAAATTGCGATTACTCACGGACCTGTCCAGCGAATGGCGTAACGGGGCCGAGCTGCAAGCGCAGTTTGCGGTGATGGACGGGCAGTTGTTGAGCCTGGTCAGTATCCAGGCCTGATGGTTTCAGTGCTCGAGAGGACCCCATCGCAAGCCAGCCCGCTCCCACAGGGGGCTCAACGCTTTTCCTGATGTCTCGGCCAGCTCAGACTGAAACAGGCGCCGCCCAGGCTCTTGCTCTTGCCGATCAGCGCACGGCCATCGTGCCAATGAATGATCCTCCGGACGATCGACAACCCCAACCCATGCCCACCCGAGGCCCGGGTGCGACTGTCGTCCAGGCGTAAAAACGGGGTGAAAATTCGTTCCCAGGCCACCTCTGGCACGCCGGGCCCGTCGTCCTCGACATCGATCCGGCAGCGCTGTTGCCCCACCTGATAGCTGACAGTCACCCTGGTCGTTGCGTGACGCATGGCGTTGCTCACCAGGTTCTGCAACGCCCGGTGCAGGTAACGCGGTTCGGCCTCGACCCAGGCGTCATCACAATCGGCGGCAGACAGGCACAGACCTCGTTGCACCGTGACACCGGCCCGCAGTGGCGCCAGCTCCTCGATGACCTGGCTGACCAGTGCATCCAGATCGATCCGCTGAAAATTCAAGGCCGGGGAACCCTGCTCGAGGCGCGCGTAGGTAAGCATTTCGTCCACCAGCTTATCGAGGTCCTCGATGTCGTGGTCCATGCCCTCGCAATACTTGTGCAGCGCTTGAGGCGTCGTGGCCGAGCCGATCATCTCCAGGCCAAAGCGCAGGCGCGCCACTGGCGTGCGTAACTCGTGGGACACCGCGCGCACCAGTTCACGCTGAATCGCCAGCAACTGCTGCAAGTGTTCGGCCATGCCATTGAAGGCCGACGCCAGGCGCCCTACCGAGTCCGCACCGCGGGCTGGCACCCGGGTTTCCAGGCTGCCCTTGGCGATGCGGGTGGCGGCGGCTTCCAGCCCGCGTAAGCGGCGCTCCAGCTGGCGCACCAGCAGGTAGACAATCAGCCCGATCAGGCTCAAGCCGAGGGCCGCGATCAGGACCAGCCACTGTGCAGGGTAAGGGTTCATCTGGTACAGCGGACCGATCTCCAGCACCCACGGGGTACCGACCATGCCGGCAAACACCCGGATCGAATCGCCCTCCTTGCCCAGCGCCATCACCGTGTCGCCCTCGGACACCCGCCGACTCTGGTCTTCGTCCATGTCCGCCTGATCAACAGTGACCAGACGCAAGTCGAAGCCAAAGCCCTTGTCTTCCTTGAGCTCGGCCAGGCGCCTGGGCTGCTCGGCCACCGGAACGCGCACCAGTTCGTCAGCCAGCAGGTAAATGGTCGCCCGGGCCAATTGCTCGCTGATCTGCTGCACCTCCCCGGTCAGCATCAACTGTTCCTTGTCACTGACCAGCCTGTAAACCCTCGCTGCGTGCGGCCCGGTCTGTTCCACCAGCGCCTGGCCGCGGAGCACGCGGGTACGCTGGGTTAGATCGAGGTCGGTCTGGGCAAACGTCTTCAGCGTGAGTGGAATGCCCAGCAGCCGCTCCCAGACCAGCAGCGCCCGGTGGCGCTCGGTCTGGTTCATCGGTTGCAGGTTGTCAGCCATCAGCGAGAATGTGCCATGGGCCAGGCGTTCACGGTATTGCTCGCTGCGCACCTCGTTAAGCAGGTGCAGGGCGAGCACGCCGAGTACCGCTACCAGGATCAGTGCTGCGCACATCCCGCCGTAGATTCGCAGGAAGATCGAGTTCACAGGGTGCAGGCTTCCGGAACGAACAGATAACCCTTGCTACGGATGGTTTTGATCAATCGCGGGTGGTCCGGGTCGTCGCCGATTTTCGGGCGGATACGCGAGATGCGCACGTCGATGGAGCGGTCCTGGCCGTCATAGCCGATGCCGCGCAGTGCGGTGAAGATCTCTTCCCGGGACAGAATGCGCCCGGCGTTGTCCACCAGCAGCCACAGCAGATCGAATTCGGCGCTGGTCAGTTCGATGCTGACATCACGCAGCCAGGCTTCGCGCAATGCGTTGTCCACCACCAGCGGACCGAATTGCAGGCGGCGTTGTTTTTCCGGGGCCACTTCCGGCCCTTCGCTGCGGCGCAACAACGCCTGGATACGCGCCAACAGCAGCCGCGGACGGACCGGTTTGCACACATAGTCATCAGCCCCCAGATCGAGGCCCAGAATCTGATCGGTGTCGTCGGTGCGGGCGGTCAGCATCAGGATCGGCCCGTCGTAGCGGTCGCGGACCTTGCGACAGATGCTCAAGCCGTCCTCGCCGGGAAGCATCAAGTCGAGAATCACCAGGTCAGGCTGTTCCTTGAGGATCCGCGCTGCGGCCAGGGCGCCATCGCCCTCGATCGAAACGCGCAGGCCGTTGGCTTCCAGGTAATCGCGGGTCAGTTCGGCCAGACGCTGATCGTCCTCCACAATCAATACCTGCCAGGCTTCTTGCTCCACGGTGACCTCTGCTTGCCGAAACGCTCATAAAGGAAGGCTCCCCCCGTCTTTTTGTAATGAATAGGGAGGAAAATAATGCGTGTGTACAGGCCGATTGTATAAACGGCGGCCACCGAGAACACAAGCTGGCAAATGCGTTCGGATATGACCATTTTTTGTGGTAGGGTTCGCGCCCTTAAAAAACCACCCGGCTGTTTTCGACCGGCAAAAAACCGTGACAAACGGTCTGATCCAGCAGGGTCGCGGGCTACGGGCGCGTTCCAGGTTTCACGCACAATATACGCACAGGTTTATCCACAGGTAGTACGTTGCAACACCCTCCAAAACGCACTATCTTGTAGCCCGACAGAAAAAAAACCCTACATGTAGGGTTTTGCAGAAAAAACCAAACACAAACCGGATATCAAATTCAAGCGCTTTAATCGCCTCTGTCTGGTTGATTTTTACGTATTTATGAAAGACCAGACCGTGCAAGCGGATGGCTACTGTTTTTGGGCCGAAATCGGCAAAAGCGGTACGGGTGTTGCAGTCGTCAACTGTCACCCAAATGGAATGCGGATCCAGGTTCAAGGCCTGGACCCAAGACTTCGGCATGGAAGCGGCGCCCCAATAGCCCCTTCCTGATCTGTCCCGAAGTTGTATGCCCGGCGGCTCGCCGGTTGTAGTGCTTCAGGACAGAACGGTGGGCACCGTGATGGTGCCCAAACAAACATAGAGAATGTGGAGACAACCCCCCATGCAAACCGACACAACTCGCGAGAACCCGCAGGGCTCCTTGCCGCAGGCCGCTGATTCGACTTCGGATCTGTCCGCGACCGCGCCTGGCCAGCTGCGCGTGATCAAGCGTAACGGCACTGTCGTTCCTTACACCGACGACAAGATCACCGTCGCGATCACCAAAGCGTTTCTCGCAGTTGAAGGCGGCACCGCTGCCGCTTCGTCGCGAATCCATGACACCGTTGCGCGCCTGACCGAACAGGTCACTGCAACCTTCAAGCGTCGCATGCCATCGGGCGGCACCATCCACATCGAAGAAATCCAGGACCAGGTCGAACTGGCCCTGATGCGTGCCGGCGAGCAGAAAGTGGCTCGCGACTACGTGATCTACCGCGACGGTCGTTCGAAAGAGCGCGCTGCCCACGCCCCTGCCGAACAATCGGTCAACGCTCACCCGTCGATCCGCATCACCCGCGCCGATGGCACCTTTGCGCCTCTGGACATGGGCCGCCTGAACACCATCGTCACCGAAGCGTGCGAAGGCCTGGAAGAAGTCGACGGCGACCTGATCCAGCGCGAAACCCTGAAGAACCTGTACGACGGCGTGGCCCTGACCGACGTCAACACCGCCCTGGTAATGACCGCCCGTACTCTGGTCGAGCGTGAGCCAAACTACTCGTTCGTCACCGCGCGCCTGCTGATGGACACCCTGCGTGCCGAAGGCCTGGGCTTCCTGGGCGTCGCCGACAGCGCGACCCACCATGAAATGGTCGACCTGTATGCGCAGGCCCTGCCTGCGTACATCACCAAGGGTATTGAATTTGAATTGCTGAACCCGATCCTGGCCACTTTCGACCTGGAAAAGCTGGGCAAGGCGATCAACCACGAGCGCGACCAGCAGTTCACGTACCTGGGCCTGCAGACCCTGTACGACCGTTACTTCATCCACAAGGACGGTATCCGCTTCGAGCTGCCGCAGATCTTCTTCATGCGCGTGGCCATGGGCCTGGCGATCGAAGAGAAGAACAAGGAAGATCGTGCGATCGAGTTCTACAACCTGCTGTCGTCCTTCGACTACATGTCGTCGACCCCGACGCTGTTCAACGCCGGTACCCTGCGTCCACAGCTGTCCAGCTGCTACCTGACCACCGTTCCGGACGACCTGTCGGGCATCTACCACGCGATCCACGACAACGCCATGTTGTCCAAATTTGCCGGTGGCCTGGGCAACGACTGGACCCCGGTGCGTGCCTTGGGTTCGTACATCAAGGGCACCAACGGCAAGTCCCAGGGCGTTGTGCCGTTCCTGAAAGTGGTGAACGATACCGCCGTTGCCGTTAACCAGGGTGGCAAGCGCAAAGGCGCTGTATGTGCCTACCTGGAAACCTGGCACATGGACATCGAAGAGTTCATCGAGCTGCGCAAGAACACCGGTGATGATCGCCGTCGTACCCACGACATGAACACTGCCAACTGGATCCCTGACCTGTTCATGAAGCGTGTCTTCGATGACGGCAAATGGACCCTGTTCTCGCCATCCGAAGTGCCGGACCTGCACGACCTGACCGGCAAGGCCTTCGAAGAGCGTTACGAGTACTACGAAGCCCTCACCGAGTACCCAGGCAAGGTCAAGCTGTTCAAGACCATCCAGGCCAAAGACCTGTGGCGCAAAATGCTGTCCATGCTGTTCGAAACCGGTCACCCATGGCTGACCTTCAAGGACCCGTGCAACCTGCGCAGCCCGCAGCAGCACGTGGGCGTGGTCCACAGCTCGAACCTGTGCACCGAGATCACCTTGAACACCAACAAGGACGAGATCGCCGTTTGCAACCTGGGCTCGATCAACCTGCCGAACCACATCGTCAACGGCAAGCTGGACACCGCCAAGCTGGAACGTACCGTGAACACCGCCGTACGCATGCTCGATAACGTTATCGACATCAACTACTACTCGGTGCCACAAGCGAAGAACTCCAACTTCAAGCACCGTCCGGTCGGCCTGGGCATCATGGGCTTCCAGGATGCGCTGTACCTGCAGCACATTCCTTACGGTTCCGACTCGGCCGTCGAGTTCGCCGACAAGTCGATGGAAGCGGTCAGCTACTACGCGATCCAGGCTTCCTGCGACCTGGCAGACGAGCGCGGCGCCTACGAGACGTTCCAGGGTTCGCTGTGGTCCAAGGGCATCCTGCCGCTGGATTCGCAACAGATCCTGATCGAGCAACGTGGCCAGAAGTACATCGACGTGGACCTGAACGAATCCCTGGACTGGGCACCGGTTCGCGCCCGTGTACAGAAAGGCATTCGTAACTCCAACATCATGGCCATCGCACCGACCGCGACCATCGCCAACATCACTGGCGTTTCGCAGTCGATCGAACCGACCTACCAGAACCTCTACGTGAAATCGAACCTGTCGGGCGAATTCACCGTGATCAACCCGTACCTGGTTCGGGACCTGAAGGCTCGCGGTCTGTGGGACGCGGTCATGATCAACGACCTGAAGTACTACGACGGTTCGGTACAGCAGATCGAGCGCATCCCGCAAGAACTCAAAGAGCTCTATGCGACTGCCTTCGAAGTGGACACCAAGTGGATCGTTGACGCCGCCAGCCGTCGTCAGAAGTGGATCGACCAGGCTCAGTCGCTGAACCTGTACATCGCCGGCGCTTCGGGCAAGAAGCTGGACGTCACCTACCGCATGGCCTGGTACCGTGGTCTGAAAACCACTTACTACCTCCGTGCCCTGGCCGCCACCAGCACTGAGAAGTCGACCATCAACACCGGCAAGCTGAACGCTGTTTCCAGCGGCGGCAACCACGGTGACGATTCGGTCCTGGCAGCGCCAGCCGGCCCTGCTCCAGTGCCGAAGGCTTGCGCCATCGACGAGCCGGATTGCGAAGCTTGCCAATAAGCTGAGCCCGTAAGCGCTGAAAAGCGCTTACCTGAGAACCCCCGATCAGTCCTCTGGATTGCCGGGGGTTTTCTTTTGCCTCGTGTAAATGCTTAAAAGATCGCAGCCTCGTTGCACTCGGCAGCTCCTACATTGAAATGCGATTCACGCAGAAACTCTGTAGGAGCTGTCGAGTGCAACGAGGCTGCGATCCCTTGACCCACACCTGCCACCCACAACAAAAAAGCCCCTCTATAGAGAGGGGCTCCTGTCCAGCACTGCACCATCAAGTCATCTGAATAATGGTCTGCATCAAAGTGCTCTGGGTCGAGATGGTCTTCGCGTTCGCCTGATAGTTGCTCTGCGCCTTGATCAGGTCGACCAGCTCGTTGGTCACGTTGACGTTGGACTCTTCCAGCGAGTTGGAGCGGATCGTGCCCAGACTGCCGGTGTCCGGCGAATCGTAGCCCGCGATACCCGACGAGTAGGTCTCTTTCCAGCTGGTGCCACCTACCGCTTGCAAGCCTTGTTCGTTGGTGAAGCTCGCCAGAGAAATCTGACCGATCGGCTTGGTCTGGTAGTTGCTGAAGTTGGCCAGCAATACGCCGCTGCCGTCGATGGTCAGGTTGGTGATCTGGCCGGTGGCATAACCGTTCTGCACTGGAATTGAACGCGCAGTGTCGGCGTTGTACTGCGTGGTATTGCCCATGGCGATAGTCATGCCATCAGGGTTGGCGGCTGCGCCGTTGGCCGTCCAGACGCCGTCGGTGACGGTGCCCGGCACCCAGTTGGTCACCTTCAGATCATTGCCGAGGGTCGAGGTTGGCGGTGTGGTCGGCGGAGTCACGGGCGTGCTGATTTGGGTCAGCTTGCCGGCAGAGTCGAAACTCAGCGTCGAGGGCTGCGGAGTGGACAGGCTGCCGTCCATGTTGCGGCCATCGATCAGGGTGTAGTTGTCCCACGTGTTCGGACCGGTCTTGACCATGAATTGCTCCATGACGTGGGAATTGCCCTGGCTGTCGTAAATCGGCGTGTTGAATTTCTTGCTGTAGGTTTCGGCCTTGGTCGGGTCGAACTTGTTCGTGGCAATCGTTTGGTCGATCACCTTGTCCGTGGAGTTCAGGTTGATCGTGGACGAGATCGCGTCGGTGGTCTTCGGCGCCAGGTTGGACGTGTCGATGCGCAGATCAGTCAACATACCGTTCTGGATCTTGCCATTGGCATCCACGCCATAGCCCTGCAGGCGCGCAGTGCCGTCGGTGTTGGTAACGTAGCCTTCGCTGTCGACCTTGAACGTGCCGGCGCGGGTGTAGGACAGCGAACCGCTGTCGTTCAACACGAAGAAACCGGAGCCGTTGATGCCCATGTCCAGCACGTTGCCGGTGTTGGTGATATCACCCTGGGTGAATTGCTGCGACACGTTGGCCAGGCGTACACCGCTGCCTACGGTCTTGCTTCCGGAACCCAGCTTGCTCGCCGAGTAGACATCTTCGAATTCCGCACGGGACGACTTGAAACCTGTGGTCGCGACGTTGGCGATGTTGTTGCCGGTGACGTCCAGTTGTTTGTTGGCTGCAAAGAGACCGCTAAGGCCGATATTGAAAGACATGGTTCACTCCTTTATGCCGGGTTAGTCGGCTTTACATACCAATAGTTTGTACTTTGGACAGGGCGATGCTGCCCAGGCCCGCCAGGTTGAGCATCAACTCGCCACCGGTCTGGCTGATGGTCACGCTGTTGACGGTGGCCGGCAGGTTGGTGACCAGGGAAACCGCCTGACTGTCGATGGTGGCTGATGCTGCAAAAGTGTAAGTACCCGATTCGACCGTCTTGCCGGCGTTGTCCTTGCCGTCCCAGATGAAGCTCGCGTTGCCGGCTACCTGGCTGCCCATGTCGATGGTGCGCACGACCGTGCCGTCCTTATCGGTAATCTTCAGCGTGGCGGCCGGCACGGACGTCGGAATGGCCACGGTGCCCGTCATGCTCTTGGAGGTATCAACCACGGCCTTGTCGCCCGGGGCAATCACCGAACGACCCACCAGCGACGAGGCCTGCAGCGCCTGGGACGAGTTGTAGTTGCCGGCAATGCCACTCACGGTGTCGTTAAGCGTAGTGATGCCTTCCAGGCTGCTAAACTGCGCCAACTGAGCGACGAACTCGCCGTTGTCCTGAGGCTCGAGCGGGTTCTGGTTCTTCAGCTGGGTGACCAGCAATTGCAGGAACGCATCTTTGCCCAGGGCCTTCTTGCCGGCGGCACTGCCGGTGGCCGAAGCCAGGCCATCACTGGTGGTGGAGGTGTTCTTGACGGAGGAGTTGGCCAGTATGTCGTTGAGGCTCAAGCTGCTTGTCGTATCGGTAACACTCATCTGAGTTGCCCCTTATCACTGACCGAGCGTCAGGACCTTCTGCATCATGGTTTTGGCGGTGTTCATCATTTCGGCGTTGGTCTGGAACGAACGACTCGCGGAAATCATGTCGGCCATTTCCTCCACCACGTTGACGTTCGGGTAGTAGACGTAGCCCTTGGCGTCAGCAGACGGATGGTTGGGTTCGTAGCGGGCTTCCAGATTGCTCTGGTCCTCGACCACGCCCAGCACCTGCACGCCCTGACCGGCCCCGTCCTGGTTCTGGAACAATGAATCGCTGCCGCCGCTCTGCGCACCCTGGAACATGGTGGCGAATACCGGGTGCCGTGCGCGGTAGGTCTGGTCCAGGCTGGACGACACGGTCTCGGCGTTGGCGATGTTACTGGCGACGGTGTTCAGGCGAGTGGTCTGGGCACTCATGCCGCTACCGGCAATGTTGAAAACACTGGACAGGGACATGATTTATTCTCCTCGCAAGGCTGAAATCAGCCCTTTGAATTTGCTATTGAGCAGGGTGAAACTGGCCTGGAAGTTGACCGAGTTCTGCGCGTAGTTCGACTGTTCGAGCTGGGCGTCCACGGTGTTCTGGTCAATCGATGGCTGCATCGGCGTGCGGTACAACAGCGACTCGTCGCCGCTGCCCAGGCCTTGGGCCTCGATATGCCGGCTGTTGGTCATGTTCAGCGCAAATCCGCCGCCCTTGGTTTTCTCGCTCTGCTCGGCGAGCACTTTGGAGAAGTCCAGGTCCCGCGCCTTGTAGTTCGGGGTGTCGGCGTTGGCGATGTTGTTGGCCAGGACTTCGGCACGCTGGGCGCGGAAGTTCAACGCCTGTTCGTGGATACCGAGCGCTTTATCGAAGCTGATGCTCATGTCGGGAAACCTTCGGGTGACCGGATTTTCGTAGGATGGACATAGCAAGCTGCGTGCCAATTGAAAAAACCCCGTAAACCGGGGCTTTGCGGGCACGGGCCCCTGTGGCAACGACAGAAAAGCGGCAACGGGTTTCCGCTGCCTGCCGCTTTTCTGCCGCTTGTTCCAGTTAGACATCTCCTGTAGGAGCTGCCGAAGGCTGCGATCTTTTGATCTTGATCTGAAAAAACAGGATCAAAAGATCGCAGCCTTCGGCAGCTCCTACGGGATGCAAAGCGGTCTTTTGATCTCGCTCTAAAAACAGGATCAAAAGATCGCAGCCTTCGGCAGCTCCTACGTGATGCAAAGCGGCAGGCATAAAAAAAGGGAGTCCTTGGGGACTCCCTTTTTTATGCCTGCCGCTTTGCATCACTTCGCCTGGTAAATAATCCCCGGGCTGCACTGAACCATCTGGTAGTGATCCGGCAAACCATTGAGTGCCTCGGAAGCGCCCAGGAACAAATACCCACCCGGTTTCAACGTACTGTGGATCCGCAGCAGAATGTCCTTCTTCACCTCAGCGGAAAAGTAGATCAGCACATTGCGACAGAACACGATGTCGAACTTGCCCAGCGCCGCGTAGCTGTCCAGCAGGTTGAACGAGCGAAACTCCACGCGGCTTTTGATCGGCGCCTTGATGGCCCAGCGCCCCGGCCCTTTCGGGTCGAAATAGCGCTGCAAACGTTCCGGCGACAGGCCGCGACCGATGGCCAGGCTGTCGTATTCGCCCGTCTTGCAGTTGGTCAGCATGGTGCCGGAAAGGTCGGTGGCAACGATCTGCACCCCCATCTTCAACTGACCCAGGTTGACCCGCTCGAACTCATCGATCGACATCGACAACGAGTACGGTTCCTGCCCCGACGAACAGGCAGCCGACCAGATCCGCAGGCGCTGACCAGGAGCGGCCTTGATCGCTTCCGGCAGCACCTTGTTCTTCAGCACTTCAAACGGATAAGTGTCACGAAACCACAAGGTTTCGTTGGTCGTCATGGCATCGACCACCATCTCGCGCAGACCACTGCGCGGTTGGGTCTGGATGCGCTGGACCAGCTCCCCCAGGGACTTGATGCCTTGCTGCTCCATCAGTTTGTTGAGGCGGCTGGACACCAGGTATTGCTTGTTTTCACCGAGCAAAATGCCACAGGCTTTTTCCAGGAATACCCGGAACTGTTCGAAATCCAAATTACCCGTAGACAATGGTGCCGCCTCTTAACTCGTATTGATCGCCTGGAGCAAAAGGCCCCTAGCTGATATCTGCTGCTTTGATCCGGTCGACTACCCGGGATGCCAGGTCATCAGGACGGAATTTGGCCAGGAAGTCATCGGCACCGACTTTCTTGACCATCGCCTGATTGAACACACCCGACAACGAAGTATGCAGGATGATATGAAGCTTTTGCATGCGTGGGTCGCTGCGGATCTCGGCGGTCAGGGTATAGCCGTCCATTTCCGGCATCTCGATGTCGGAAATCATCATCAGAAACTCTTCTTCCGGCTTCTTCCCTTCGTCCACCAGCTTGCGCAGGTAATCCAGGGCCTGCCGACCGTCGTTCAACGCCACGACTTCCACACCGACCGTCTGTAGACAACGCGATACCTGCTTGCGTGCCACGGACGAGTCATCAACCGTCAGCACCCGCAAAGACAGGGCCTTGTGCTGGGTCTCGACGTCCACCACACCAACGGAAATCGCTTCCGGCGTGGGTGCCACTTCCGCCAGCACTTTCTCCACGTCGATGATTTCGACCAACTGATTGTCGACCCGGGTCACAGCCGTCAGGTAATGATCGCGGCCGGTGCCCTTGGGTGGCGGATGGATCTCCTCCCAGTTCATGTTGACGATTCGCTCCACCGAGCGCACCAGGAACCCCTGGGTCTTGGTGTTGTACTCCGTGATGATCACGAAGGGATTGCTTTGATCCAGCAACCGACCGGCACCGGTCGCCATCGCCAAATCGAGAATCGGAATGGTTGCCCCCCGAATACTCGCTACACCGCACACGACAGGATTGGATTTGGGCATCACGGTCAGCTTGGGGCATTGCAGCACCTCACGAACCTTGAATACGTTGATCCCATAGAGCTGCTGGCCGTCGAGACGGAACAACAACAGCTCCAGGCGATTCTGCCCTACCAGTTGCGTGCGCTGGTTTACCGAATCCATTACACCAGCCATGCCCAGACCCCCTAACACCAACGCTTAAGTGTGTTGCGACGCACATTCATTGCTAAACGGCACGGCGCTTGCTTTTTAACTCTTATGAGCACAGAACCGACATTTTTCCGACGCCTGACCGCACATTTGCACACATTGCTGTGCGCGACGGCGGCTGCCTGCCTGTTTAACGCTGGCAGCCCTGCCCTTGCCGACTCGGTTACCTTGCCTGACATGCTTATCGGCGTGACCCAGGGTTTTCTTGAATTCACCGTAGAAGACTATTTGGCGACCAGTCAGACCGAGGGTCGATATGAAATCGAAGTCAACCAACTCGACCCGCGCCTTCGCATGCCGATGTGCGACAGGGAATTGACAGCCAGCCTTGAAAGCCCGGCCAGGCCCTTGGGGCGTGTCACGGTCAAAGTTCGTTGCGAAGGCGCCTCTCCGTGGACGGTTTTCGTGCCGGCGCAGGTCCGCCTGTTTCGCGAAGTCGTCACCGCCACTCGGCCGCTGCGACGCCTCGGGGTGATCGAACCTGAAGACGTCATGTTGCGCGAGCGCGACATCAGCCTGATCAGCCAGGGCTACCTGACGTCCCTGGACCAGGCGATCGGACAGAAGTTGACCCGACCAATGGTCGCCGATCAGCTGGTCACCCTGGTGAACATCGAACAGGCGGAAGTCATCAGCAAGGGTGACCAGGTGGTGATCACCGCCCGCAGCGGCACGCTCAGCGTACGCATGCCCGGCGAGGCGCTGTCCAATGGCGGGTTGCGCGATCAGATCCGCGTGAAAAACCTCAATTCCCAGCGAGTCATCAAGGCGCAAGTGATCGCGCCCGGCCAGGTGGAAGTCGCCATGTAGAGGCCGGGCCTGGCAAGCAGCCGCTTGAAGAGATGGCGCACCCTGCGACTGTTCCCTAAACTAGGGCGTGCAGGGGCCAGCGCTGACGCGCGCAAGCTCATTGATAAATGGGCCTAAAGTTTTCTCGGGTATGGCCGAAAACATGGCAAGCGTCCAAATACCCAGAGGTTTTTTATCATGGTCATCGATTTCAACTCATCGAACAGCGCTCTGCCACTAAAGGGCAGTACACGTACCAGTGCCAGCAAGGAAGCGGCTGAAAATGCCAAGGCTGCGCCGCTGAATACCCCGGCACCGGAAGCCACTACCGTGAAAAGCGGAGAATCGGTACATTTCAGTAATGAGGCCCAGCAGTTGCAGAAGGTCACTGACAAGCTGCGCGATCAGCCTGAAGTCGACAAAGCCCGCGTGGCCGAGTTGAAAGCAGCGATTGCCGATGGCAGCTATAAAGTCGACAGCAAAAGCGTAGCCAGCAAACTGATCAACTTCGAACACCAGCGCTAGGCTCCGGTCTGCGCCAGGCTTTTGGACGCTTAAAACCCAAGGCTAGCCATGCACGATACCCAATTACTACAACTGATCATCGACGACTTTGCACCAGCGCAACAATTGTTCGAGCTACTGCAAACCGAGTCCCTCGCCTTGCATGGTCGCGACATGCGTCTGCTCGAGGATATTCTGGCGCGCAAGCAGGCACTGATCATTTTGCTGGAACAGCATGGCCGCAAGCGCAGCGAAATCCTTGCCAGCCTCAACCTGCCGCTCAATCGACAGGGGCTGGAGCAACTGGCCAGCCAGTCAAGCGTTGGCGACCGCCTGTTGTCGCAAAGTGATGTGCTGACCGATCTCCTGGCCCAGTGCCAGGACGCCAACGTGCACAATGGCCGGTCCATCATGATGCAACAGGCCGCCACGGCCACCCAGCTGAAAATCCTTCATGGCGGCGACACACCCGCGCTTTACGACGCGCGCGGTTCAACCTCCACCCTGGCGAAACGGGGTCCCCTCAGTCAGGCCTGAACCTGACATCGAGCCCGCACTATCAAGACGAGAAACATGCTGGCAAAATGCCGGCAAGCAGCTGTCAAATTTTGTCTGGAGATTGATGAACCGTGTTCAATGCCTCAAGCGCGGATGATGCTCCGCAGCCACCCAAGGTGCTCACCACGCCCCTTGAGATCTCCGGCACCCTTCGTCAGCTGCAAGACAGCCACGACCCGCTGATCATCACGTTTCACGAGCGCGCCCAACGCTTCCAGAGTTATCTGGTGGGGATTGACCGTGACAACGGCACCATGGCCCTGGACGAAATGATCCCCCGTGACGGCGAACGTTTCCTGCTGGCAGGCGAGCCGTTCAAGGTCGAAGGCTTTCACGACGGCGTGCGAATCGCCTGGGAAAGCAACGGCGCGCTGACCATCGACGAAACCAGTGGCAGCCGCTGCTATCACGGCCCCCTGCCGGACGAAGTGGTATACCACCAGCGCCGCAACGCCTTCCGCGCGGCATTGAAGCTGGCGCAACTGGTGGACGTGGACCTGGACGGTGAAAAACTCAAGGCGCCGATCAAGGGCAAGTTGCTCGACATCTCCGCCACCGGCTGCAAATTGCGTTTCGACGGCGACATCGGCGGCAACCTGCAACTGGGCCAGGTCTACGACCGTTTCATGGCTGCCCTGCCGTTCGGCAAAATGACTGCCCCGGTTGAACTGCGTTACCTGCATTTCGAAGAGAAAATTTCCACCACCTTCGCCGGCGTGCGCTTTCACAACATGAGCGGCCTGGTGCAGCGCCAGGTCGAGCGCTTTGTCTATCAGCTGCAGCGCGAAGCCCGCCGATTCGATAAAGACGACCTCTGATACAGGCGCCAATAAAAACGGGCAGTCCCTTGCGGTGACTGCCCGTTTTTTTATGCGCCGAACTTAAGGACGCGCTTCGGTAAAGCTCTGTTCACGCCCCTCATCCGGGTCGTCGCCCGAGGGTTCATCCGTTTCAGATTTCGGCTCTGGTTCCAGCTCTGGTCCCACCTCAGGCTCAGGCTCAGGCGCAACCGGATTCTGCATCTGATCCTGCACCACCTGCTCATCCACCCGCGGATCGAGCGCCGCTACCAATGGCGAACTCGACATGCTGTCCGGCATCGCCACGTGATGCAGCGGCGCGTCGTCGACCTGGTGCAGGTTGGTCACCGCTTTCGGGCGGATTCGCCACACCAGCACCAGCGCGAAGAAGCTGAAGAACGCATACAGCATCTGGCTGCCGAACAGCTTCATCAAGACCCCTGCCACCAAAGGCCCGATACTCGCACCCACGCCATAGGTCACCAGCAGCATCGCGGTCAGGGAGACCCGGCGATCACCTTCGACGTGGTCATTGGAGAAGGCCACGGCCAATGGATACAGGCAGAACTGCACCAGCGAGCAGAAGAACCCGGCGATGAACAGCACCTCCAGCGGCACTTGCTTGAGGATCGCCAACGGCAACGCGGCCACCGCCAGGCTGAACGCAAAGCAGCGGATCAACAGCGCCCGGTCATAGCGATCGGACAGCCAGCCCAGCGGCCACTGCACCAGCAGGCCGGCAAAAATGCAGCTACCCATGAACAGACCGACCTGCTCGGTGGACAGCCCTTGCTGCGAGGCATACAGCGGCGCCAGGCCGTAGAACGAACCGACGATCAGGCCCGCGCCCAGCACCGTGCTGAGTGACTGCGGCACCCGCTTGATAAAGAATCGCGGCTCCATGGGCGCCGGATGCAGGGGGGCGGGGTGAATCCGCCGGGTCAGGGCCACCGGCACCAGGCACAGGGCGAAGCACAGGGCGACCAGCATCAACAACTCCAGGCCCAGCGCCGGGTGCATGACCAGAATCAACTGACCCAGCACCAATCCCAGGTACGAGGCAATCATGTAGCCGCTGAACACCAGGCCACGCTGCTTGGCTTCGGCCTGCTCATTGAGCCAGCTTTCGATGACCATGTACTGGCACATCATGCCCAGGCCGACAATCACCCGCAGGAACAGCCAGGCGGGCAGCCAGTCGATCAATCCATGACCGAGCACCGCAGCACCGACGATACCGGCACAGGTCGCATAGGCCCTGATATGCCCGACCCGGGCGATCAGCCGGTGGCCGATCTTGCCACCCAGCACCAGGCCGAAATAGTTGGCCGCCATCAAGGCACCCACCCACAGGCTGTCGACATTGTCGGCGGCCAGGCGCAGGCCCAGATAAGTACTCAACAAGCCTGAGCCGATCAACATCATCAGCGAGGCGAAATAAAGCGCTCGAAAGGATTTCCAGATTTGGCGCATCGGCGTTCCGAGCGGCTCCTTGCAGTAAGTGTCGGGCTATCCGAAAAGATAGCCCGATGGCGCTGATTCGTCAGGCCTGGGCGGCCAGGACACGACGCTCCCAGGGCGTAATTTCGTCGAAGAAGCTGGTCAACTCAAGGGTCTTCGAAGCGACGTAGCCTTCGATGAACTCAGTGCCAAACAGTTCCTTCGCCAATTGACTACGTTTCAGACGCTCGAGAGCGGCATGTAAGGTACAGGGCAACGAAAGATTATCCGGCACCTGGAATTCACCCTGGATCGGCTCGCTCGGTTCCAGCTGGTTTTCAATGCCATGCAGCCCGGCGGCCAGGCTCGCGGCGATGGCCAGGTACGGGTTGGCATCCGCCCCCGGCAAGCGATTCTCGACCCGACGGGCGACCGGTGAACTGGCGGGAATGCGCAAGCCTGCCGAGCGATTGTCATGGGACCAGCAGGCATTGTTCGGCGACGCAAACGGATGGCACAAGCGCTGGTAGGAATTCACATTAGGCGCAAACAACGCCGTGAAATCCGCCATGCCCGCCTGCTGCCCCGCAATGAAATGACGGAACATCGCCGTCGGCTCGCCCGCCTCGTCACTGAACACATTTTTGCCACTGCCGATCTCGACGATGCTTTGATGAATATGCATCGAACTGCCAGGGGTGTGCGCCAGCGGCTTGGCCATGCACACCACGATCAGGCCATGCTTGAGCGCGACTTCCTTGAGCAGGTGCTTGAACAGGAACGTCTGGTCGGCCAGCAGCAAAGGATCGCCATGCAGCAGATTGATCTCGAACTGGCTCACACCCATCTCGTGCATGAATGTATCGCGCGGCAGGCCAAGCGCGGCCATGCATTCGTAGACCTCGCTGAAGAACGGGCGCAGGCCGTTGTTGGAGCTGATGCTGAACGCACACTGTCCGTCCTCGCGACGTCCGTCCAGGCCGGCCGGTGGCTCAAACCCCAGCGTCGGATCAGGGTTGGGCGCGAACACGAAAAATTCCAGCTCGGTTGCCACCACCGGCGCCAGGCCCAAGGCGGCATAACGAGCGATGACCGCCTTGAGCTGGCCCCGGGTCGACAGGCTCGAGCTTTCGCCACTGAGTTCATCGGCATCACAAATGGCCAGCGCTCGCGGATGCTTGCTCCAAGGCAGGCGATGGATCTGTGCCGGATCCGGCACCAGCGCCAGGTCGCCGTCATCACTGCCGTAGAAACGCGCCGGCGGATAACCGCCCATGATGCATTGCAGCATCACCCCCCGCGCCAGCTGCAGGCGTCGACCTTCGAGGAATCCCTCTGCGGTCATCACCTTGCCACGGGGAACGCCGTTCAAATCCGGCGTGACACATTCGATTTCATCAATGCCCGTCAGTCGCTGTGCGAGTGAGCGCTGGCCATCGGTTGTCATGACGCAATCCTTGTTGTTGTGCGAGCCACGAAGGGCAACCCGTACAAAATAGGCTCCGCGTGTTCGGAATATCAAGCAGCGCCAGGCAAAAATTACCTCAGGGCAGATAGAGGCTGAACAAACCGCCGCCCAACGGGCCGCCGTTGCCGATCTCGGTGCGCCCTTCCACGCCATTACGCTGGTGCAGTGCAGCAATCCGCGCGGCAAAATACAGGCCCAGGCCGGTACTGCCGGTGGTGTGGTTGATGCCCTGAACATAATTGGCCTGGTGTTCAATCATCTGCGGCGAGTACCCCTCGCCATCGTCATTGACCGTGATCACCAGTTGCCCAGCCGTATCACTCACACTGATCAGCACCGCCTGGCGAGCGTAACGGATGGCATTGTTGATGCAGTTTCCCAGTACCGAGGCGATCAGTTCGCGGTCGAAGAAACCCAGGGGGCTCAACGGGTCCACTTCAAAGGTGGCCATGATGCCGCGACTGGCGAACACCTCCTGATGAAAGGCCAGTTGCGCCTCAATGAAATCGTCCAGCTCATGATAGGCCGGCTGCAACGGCAGCTGGTTGATGCCTATTTTGTAAAGCCCCAACAGTTGCACCAGCATGCTATTGAGGTGGGCGAACTCGAATTCGATCACACCCTGCTCCGGCGCCTGCCGCGCGGGGGCCGGCAAGCGCCCCAGCCATTGGCTGTGCGCCTGCATCAGCATCGCCAGGGAGTTCTTCATGTCGTGCACGGTGGAAGCGATTACCGTGGAAAAGTCCAGTGCCGGGTCGTTGTGGTTCATGCGCCGAACGCCTTGGTTTTCAGTTTCTGGTAGCGCGGGAAGCGCGGATCGGAATCGGGCATCAGGCCAACCATTTTCAGGCAGGTCCGGCACTCGGTGAGTTCGGCCGAAGGCAGGCTGGTATCGGTGCCATGCAGCAGTGACTGCGCCATATTCAGTGCGATACTGATGTTCTTCGGCTGCAGCCCCAGGGCTTTGCGGAACACCGCACGGGCTTCCACCAGGTTGCCGGTCTTGTACACCCGCACGCCCTGACGGTTGAGGTCGGCGGCCAGGTTGCCGGAATTGAGAATGGCCGGGTCATCGGTCAATTTGGCGATGCCCTTCATCACCGCCGGATCGTCGCCGTAGATTTCCGCACAGTTCTTCAACATGCTGGCGCCTGCATCGGGCTGTCCGAGCATCTGCAACTGCTTGGCCACCAGCAGCGCCGCCTCGGCGCTCATGAACTGCTCCATGCCATCGAGCCGCTGCATCGCCTGCTCGGTGAGCTTCTCGGCCGTCTCGGCATCGTTGAGCAACAAGCTGGTGGCCTTCATCAGGCGCGCACGGATCTGCAAGCCGGGGTCGGACGGGTTGTCCTTCGCCACGGCACTCAGCGTGGTGTTGATTTCCAGGCGGGTGCGGGTATCCAGGCCTTTCTCGCTACCCTTGCTGATCAAGGCATGGGCCAGGCCGAGATTGCTCTCGGCGTCCTTGAAGCGAGACTGGGCACCTTGCGCCACCGCCTGGCGATAGGCCTTGGAAGCCGTCTCGAAATCCTCGTTGGTCATCGCCAGTTTGCCCAACTGCGCCTGCCTGCGAACCGCCAGGGGCGAGAGGCGGATCGCATCTTCCAGCACCCGCTGGGCGCCGCGAGTGTCTCCTTCGGCCGCCAGCACATCGGCCATGCCGTCGTAGAGCGCGGGCATCATTGGAAACACTTTCAGGGCCTTCTCGTACACGCCCTTGGCCTGGGTGATCTGGCCGCGCTTGAACAACAGCTTGCCCAGACCGGCGAACGCCCAGGGCAACGGTCGGTCGGCAATGATGCTGTCGTACAGACGCTCCAGCGCCTCGTTCTGGTTCAGGTCGCGCAGTGCATCGGCTCTGTAGCGCAGGCACAGGGGAGAGTAGCGAATGTCCTGCTTGCACAGGGCAATACAGGCATTGAGCACCTCCAGCGGCTTGCCGCGATCAAGGGCCTGCAGGATCGGCTTGAGCAGGGTTTTGCGTTGCACCAGGCGCTCCAGGCGCTGGGCCAGGCCGGACCGGTTGAACGGCTTGGTCAGGTACGCATCAGGCTCGTGCTCCAGGGCACTCAACACCATCGCCTGGCTGGTCTCGGCAGTGACCATCACGAACACACTCTCATGACTGATCAACTTCTCGACCATCAAGTCTTCGAGCACCTGTTGCCCATTCTTCTTGCCGTCACCCAGGTGGAAGTCCTGCAGGATGAAATCGTAGGACTTCTGCGAACACATGCGCAACGCTTGCTCGCCGGTATCCGCGGTATCCACGTCCTTGATCCCCAACTCCCGGAGCATCGACCTGACAGCACTGCGAAAGTCCGAGAAATCATCGACGATCAGGAACCGCTTTTGGTGATACGACAGCATCGAGGATTTCCAGGCAGTTTTAGAAAATGACATTGGCCGTCTGGGTTATCGGCCAGAAGTCATCATCTCTTGAGCGCAGGGATGCGTAGCGAGAGGTAAAAAACAAGCAGTGCAATCCACCCCCGAATGACCCGCCAATGTCGGTCGTCGGGCCAATAGCTGAGGGTATTTTCCTGCGGACAAAAACAAAACCCCTACCTGCATACGCAGATAGGGGTTTCGGAATTTAATCTTGACGATGACCTACTCTCA